>JAYSKW010000657.1:0-1815 GCA_043726085.1 Limnoglobus sp. | reverse complement strand
TTCAGCGGAACGAACATCCAATATTCGCGGCCGAGCGTCGCATTCTTTCGCTTCAACAGTCCGAGTTCCGGTTCCTTCTTCTCTTCATCTTTCTTCTCGTCAGCCTTCGGTGAATCCTTCGGCTTCACGGGAACCGCCATCGGTCCGCCCGCGATTGTCTTCGGCTTGTCGAGGGCTTTCTCGAATGTCGAAGGCAACGGCAACGCAGTAGGCAGCGTCTCGGGCACAGCCGTCAGGCGTAACGTTTTCGTCTCGGTTTTGCCGCCGTCTTTGCGCTTCACTTCGATCTTCACTTCGTCGCCCGCCGCGAACTTGTTGACGATGGCCGACATCTGCGTACGGCCCTGAATCACAGCCATTTGGGGAACCGGTTGGCCGGGTGCGCCGACGGGGGCAATCTTCAAAATCCGGTCGCCGGGTTTCAGGCCCGCTTCCTCGGCAGGGCTTTGCGGGAAGACGAAACGGATCTCGACGCCGAGTTCGGGGTCGTCGCGCATCGGCAAGATTCCGATGAACGGGTTCGCGAACGCGGTCACCGCACCGGACAGTTTCACGACGGGAAAATCCATCTCTTTGCTATCGCGAATCACCTTGATCGCCACCGTGTCGCCTTCGTACTTCGGCCCCATAATGTGCATGAGTTGCGTGTAATTCGCGACCGGTTTGCCGTCGATTGAGATGACCTTGTCGCCGACTTTTATCCCCGCTTTCGCCGCGGCCGAATCCGCGTTGACGCGACCGACGACGACTTCGTCGAGATACAATTCTTGGCTCTGCGAGGTGATGCCGATCAGCCCGCGGCGAAGGTCTTTGCCTTCGCGCAACTTCGGCAAGATCGCGAAAATGTCTTCGAGCGGGATGGCGAACCCGATGCCCGAATCGTACCACTCGACGCCCGCCGTCTCGGCTTCGCCGCGCGGCGACGCGGGTACGAGAATACCTTGCACGCGGCCATCGATCGCGATGAGCGGCCCGCCATAATTCACCGGTGACACCTTGGCGTCAGTCTGGATCGCCTTGCCCGAAATGCGACCGAGTGCGCTGATAATCCCCGCGCTCATCGACGGCGGCGTGTCCACTTCGGGCATCAATGCCCGCCCCAACGCGAGCGACCACTGGCCGACCTGGAGTTCCGCATTTTTCACCGCCACCGGCACGGGAAGCTCTTTCGCATCGACCTTGAGTAACGTCAGCATCCGCGTCGTGTCGTTCGCAATCACCTTCGCCACAAGCCGCGTGGGGCGACCGGGGATCGTCACGAAAATGTCCGACGGCTTGTTCGCAAAGTTGAAAGCGCTCGTGAGGATGTAACCATCGGCAGCCACGATCAGGCCCGTGGTGGGGCCGCGACCTTTCCGCACGCCACCCGCCGGCGCACCGGCACTGTCGGTGCCGCCCGCCGTCTCGATCTTCACGACCGAGGGGGCGACCTTCGCGGCCGCGGCCTTCATTGTCTGCTCGTTCTTCTCGTTCAAATCTTGCGCGAACGCGGAACACGCAACGAGGAACAGGCTCAGGAAAGCGATCGCATACCGAATCATGGGAACATCTCGGGGGCTGAGTTTCTGTCGCTGGCCTCTATGAGGCCGGTAAGACTTTCTGATGTAGCTGGCCTCTATGAGGCCGGTGGTCAGTCTCTCGCCAATTGACCGGACTCCGGGGTCATAGACGTCATAGACCCCAGCTACAAGAAGAGGACTCCATCACGGTTTCTTCGGGGCCATCGGCTTCGCTGGGTATTCGCCGAGTTCGATGTCGATCGATTGCAGGTTGTCGCCGCGACGGACTTCGAGCCGAATCTTCGATCCCGGCTTC
>JAYSKW010000656.1:0-5963 GCA_043726085.1 Limnoglobus sp. | reverse complement strand
GCCATCGCAGCCGCAATTTGCGTAACGGTGAACGCGCTGACCGCTTGCGGATTACTGTAAAGTGCCGAACCGCCGTTGAAGCCGAACCAGCCGAACCAGAGCATCCCCGCACCGAGCAGCGTGAGCGTCATGTTACTCGGGTGGAAGGTTTGTTTGCCGTAACCGTTCCGTTTGCGAAGCAAGAGAACCGCAGCCAGGCCGCTGAACCCCGCCGCAATGTGAACCACAGTGCCACCGGCGAAGTCGATCGCCCCGTTCGCACCGAACAGACCCGCGGCGGGCGACAAACCGTTCACTTTTTGACTGTCTGCGTAGGTCCATTCGTACGACCACACCATGTGCGCGAGTGGATCGTAAACGACCGTCGTCCAGATCAGCGCGAACAACAAGTACGAACCGAACTTGACTCGCTCAGCGAATGCCCCGGAGACGAGTGCGACCGTGATGATCGCGAACATGCCCTGGAACATCGCGTGCAGATAGAGCGGTATGTTCGTGTTCGGGAACGACTTGAAGCGGTCCTTACTCGCCTTTTGGGCAACGAGTGCCTCTTCCATCAATTTCTTTTTCTTCTCGGGATCTTTCTCATCGGCGACTTTGAGATCGAGGTAAACATCTTCGATTTTCTTTTCGGGCAAATCTCCGATTGCAGCCGAGACACCGAGGCAGACGAGTTCGGGGCTAAAGCCGATGAAGCCCGCAGTCAACGGCTCATTCACCATGACTGGCTTGCCTTCACTGTCCTTCTCGACCACACCCACATCGTTCTTCTTTTCCACTTCCGGGCTGCTGATCGAGTACTTGATCAGCGGCGCACCGAAGGAGAGTGCGTAGCCGACGACGACCCACTGCACGCCGACGAGGCCGAGCGCGACCATCGTGTGCATCATCGTGCCGAGGATGTTTTTGCGTCGGGCCATACCGCCATAAAACAGCGCCAGGCCAGGCATCATGAACATCACGAGTGCCGTGGCAACTAGCATCCAGGAGATGTCCGCGTACTTGTGAACGCCAGTCGGAGTGCCTGCATTGATATCGCTTGTCAACTTGGTAATCGCAGCATCGACTTCCGTCTTAACATCCGCTTTCATCGCGGGCGTTTTCGCCGGGTCCGGTTCGGCCGGTTTCGGTGCATCTTGCGCGAACGCAGACATCGAGAATGCGAACAGGATGAGGGCGGGCAGTAAAGCCCGAACGGCTCGGAACACAGGCATCTCCTGGTTGGGAAAGGGCAGAGCATGGAACATCAGCGTGCCATTGCACACGCGATGCCTGAGACGTGCAATTCGTGAAAACGGCGCAAGTCGTTGCTCGCATTCTATTTGCGAAAGAGATTTGATGAAGGCTGACAATCGAGATTTTAGTAGAATGCGTGATAAATTAGCACTTCTGCTACTACATCGCGCATGCCGGTGTTTCGGACTGACAGTCAATCTCTCCGAAACCAGTCACTTTACGCATTTGCCCCGAATTCGCAACCCGCCGGTACGCGGTGTGCTTAATAGTCGTGCATGTGGCAGGCTGGCACTTGATAAGCGTGCTTACGACGACATGTATACAAAGTGCCACTTGCCTTGTCACGAGTGAAGTAACGGCAAAATCGACGACGCTAACTGTTTGTTTGCATTATCTTACGTCGTCGAGTCTCGCGATCAGAATATTCGGCAGCGCGGTTTCTGAAAAATATTCTGGATTTAGCGAACTTTCCGTTGCATATTTCTACGACAAGGTTATACGCTCTCACCGCCTACGGCCCTTGCTACGGCGGACGGTTGGCTAACGCCGGATCGCCGAAGCCGAGAGGGTTTTTGGTCCGAGATCTCTTCCGATCCCGCTCCACTTTCCCGCCCCCGCGACTGCTACGACCCGACACTTTTATCCTCGAATTTTGGTTCTCTCCGAACGCGATCCGTCGCCGTATCGCCCGATACGGCCACCTGTTCCGCTGCGCGGTCTTGCGACCGCCTGCGCTGGGAGTCCACGTCATGACCGGTGGTGAAGTTGTCCTTGCGTTTTATCTACTCACTGCGCCCGTTAGTTGTAGCCTCGAGGCTTCGCCCGAAACGGCACGGTGGCCCGCGATTCAATCTGCTGTCCGCAAACTCGCCGTCGAGTGGGAGATTCTCGACGAGCGCGAAACGGGATACATCCTCGCGAAACCCGAAGAGTTCGGCATCGATGTCAACCTCCTTCGCAAGCGCTACCAGGAGCTAAAAGGCGTGCCGCGAATCGCCGAAGCGCAGCGGCTCCCGGATCGCGAAACGTCGGGCGAGATGATCAAGTTCAACCGTTCGTATCGCAAGAGCCTCGACAATCGGCACCTGCTCGAAACGGACCGGGCGCACGATATTCAAACCGCCATCCGCGAGACGGATCGACTGTATGCCGTGTGGGATTCGGTTCGCGATGCGCGATGCGACATGTACTACATCACGGTGCGACGGCACGCGCTGCGGAAACTGCGCGACCTCATCGGCGAAGAATCGTACGCCGCCGGCGACTTGCCACCCGTGGTGCCCACGTGGCGATTCGCCGATGCGAAATGAGGAATCATCGGGTCGCTCGAATCACCTCCGTCGCTCGTTCGCACTCGGCTTGGGTTACGCCGTAGTGCGTGCAGGCGCGGATCGTTTTCTCGCCGAGTGCGGACACCAATACGCCCTCGGCTTTCCACTTCGCGACGAGTTCTTGCGGTCGATATCGATTCGTGTCGACGTCGAACCAGACGAGGTTCGTTTCCACTTTCGGCGGTGCGAGTTGGAACCCCGGCACCGATGCAATCGCCTCGGCTAACCGTTTCGCGTTAGCGTGATCTTCGGCTAATCGCTCGATGTGGTGGTCCATCGCATAGATGCATGCCGCTGCCAGAAAACCCGCTTGTCGCATCCCGCCGCCGAGTTGTTTCCGCACGCGCCGCGCCTTCTTGATCGCATCACGTGACCCCGCGAGTGCCGAGCCGACGGGCGCGCCCAAGCCTTTACTGAAACAGACGGAGATCGTGTCGAAATGCGGGCACCACTCGTGGGCCGATACATCCGTAGCCACGATCGCGTTCCAGATGCGGGCACCATCGAGGTGCATTTTCAGTCCTCGTTTCCTAGCCCAAACCGATATTTCTGCGATCGTTGAAAGCGGGGTGATCGTGCCGCCGCCACGGTTGTGTGTGTTCTCGATCGAGATCATCCGCGTGCGTGGGGAATAACCGTCGTCGGGGCGTATGCGATGCTGGATGTGCGAGAGATCGATACGCCCCCACTGGCCTTCAAATGTCTGTGAGGTCACACCGCTAAGCGCAGCCGGGGCACCGCATTCCCACAGCACGATGTGGCTACTCGCGTCGAGCAAAATCTCGTCGCCGGGCTGGCACTGTACTCGAATCGCGATCTGATTCGACATCGTCCCCGATGGCACGAACAGTGCCGCTTCGGTGCCGAGATACGCGGCCACTTTCGCTTCCAAAGCATTCACGGTCGGGTCTTCGCCGTAGACATCGTCGCCGACGGCGGCCGCCATCATCGCGGCGAACATGCCCGGCGTCGGTTTCGTGACGGTGTCGCTACGCAGGTCGATCATCGGCGGCTAATCCTTCTTTTCCGGTGCTTTCTCGACGGGCTTCACTTCGATCTGACGATCTTCGACGAACCAACGCTCGCCGGATTTCTTGAAGAAAACCCCACGATCTTTGACCTCTTTCAACGTCACCATCGCCGTATCGCCATCGACGGTGAAATCGCCTTCGCGCAGATACTTCCGCAGTTCTTTGGCGATCGTCGCGTCAGCGGAAAACTTATCGGCGAGATCTTTCACGACCAACCGATAACCGCGAATCTTCGCCTCTTGTTTGACGAACTCGGCAAACGCCATTGGCTCGTTCGGTATCTGCTCTAGTAGCGTTACGTTAGCCGGTTTCTCTCGCTGTTGAATCTGTTTCGTGCGGACGTCCAACTCGACATCGCGCTCGATCTGTTTCGCGCGTTCGACGATTTTCGCCTCGATCACTTTCTCGTCGATGATGTAGGCCGCGAGGAACTCGTAGCGTTCGTTCTCGATCGCTTTGATCGCGGAAATCAATACGTCCTTCGGTGACGTTTGCGGGAAGAGCCGCGGGTTCGGGATTACCCCGAATCGCGTCGGCGTGACGACGACCTTCGGTGTTTCGCCTGGCGCGTCCACCTTCGGCGGATCGACCTTCGGAGCCTGCGCGTTGACCGCGAACGGCAGAGATAGCACAACCGATACAACCCACAATTTCCACATGGCGACCTCGCTTGTTAGTCCGGCATCATTCGAGAAATATCGGGAATTATCGTCGGCGCTGGCACGGTTAGGCAATTCGGAACCGGCGGATCGTCGTTAAACTTTCGCGTGTGGGTGGCGTGTCGAAAGCGTTCGGTATAATCCGACATATGGCAGGCAATACTTTCGGCAAACTCTTCTGCGTCACGACGGCGGGCGTCAGTCACGGTCCCGGCTACCTTTGCATCATCGATGGATGCCCAGCCGGACTCGAACTGTCGGTCGACGATCTCCTCCCGGACCTCCGCCGTCGCAAGCCGGGGCAGTCGAAACTCACGACCCAACGCGACGAAGACGACCTCCCGGAAATCTGGTCGGGAATCTTTGAAGGCAAAACTGACGGTACGCCGATCGGTATATCCTTCCGCAACGGCGACCAACGCAGTCACGATTACGGCGACATCAAGGATAAATATCGGCCCGGCCACGCCGATTATACCTTCGACGCCAAATTCGGTTTCCGCGACTATCGCGGTGGCGGGCGTAGCAGTGCCCGCGAGACGATCTGCCGCGTCGCCGCCGGTGCCGTGGCGAAAAAACTCCTCGCGATTCACGGTATCCGCATCCTGGGTTACGTCAAACAAGTCGGCCACGTGATCGCAAATATCCCCGACCCGACGGCGGTGACGCTCGAACAAGTCGAGGCCAGCCCGACGCGCTGCCCCGAACCGATTGCGGCACAGGCGATGTACGATTTGATCGATGCCACGCGGAAAGATCGCGATTCGATTGGCGGTATCTGCGAACTCGTTGCCGTGGGCGTGCCACCGGGTTTGGGCGAACCGGTGTTCGACAAACTGAAAGCCGACCTCGGCAAAGCGCTCCTCAGTATCCCCGCCGTCACCGCGTTCGAGTACGGCAACGGCTTCGCGGTGGCGACGATGCGCGGCAGCGAAAACAACGATATTTATCGCACCGATTTCCGCACCGAAACCAACCGCCACGGCGGTATGCTCGGTGGCATCTCGTCGGGAATGCCGATCGTCTGTCGCGTCGCCATCAAGCCGACGAGCAGCATCTCGAGGGCGCAAAAGACGATCAATCGCGATGGTGAAGCGACGGAGATTCTCGTAAAGGGCCGTCACGACCCATGCTTGTTACCGCGATTCGTGCCGATGGGCGAAGCGATGATCGCGCTGGTGCTGATCGATCATTTGATGCGAGCGAAGACTAGCAAAATTTGATGAAGGCGTGTCACTTTCGTGACACGAACTTTCGATTCGACTATCTCAGCCAGGCATCATTCGGGCCTGGATTTCCGATTTCACGTCGCTCATCGGGATGCGTCGTTGTTGCATACTGTCGCGATCGCGGATGGTGACGGTGCCGTCCTTGACGGTGTCGCCGTCGATCGTGATGCAGAACGGCGTGCCGATTTCGTCTTGTCGGCGGTAACGCCGTCCGACCGCGCCTTTGTCGTCGTAGAAGACGTTGAACAACGGCTTCAGTTCGCGATACAGCTTCGTGGCCAGTTCTGGCATGCCTTCCTTGTTCACCAGCGGGAAAATCGCGGCCTTGATCGGCGCGAGCCGCGGGTGAAACTTCATGACGATCCGCGTGTCTTTCTGGCCCTTGCCGTCGATCAGTTCTTCCTCGTGATACGCTTCGGTTAGCACCGCCAGCGTGAAGCGATCCGCACCCGCGCTCGGCTCGATCACGTGCGGCAC
>JAYSKW010000655.1:0-8107 GCA_043726085.1 Limnoglobus sp. | reverse complement strand
GATGCACCGGCAGTATGCCGGAGAAGCCGGAGATAACCAGGGACGGCACCTGTGTGTTAGTTTCTGGGTTGCACCATAAATCCGATCGAGTTGACGGCGGCCGACTTTCGGATTGAGCTTCAGGACGCGCTCGAAGAAGAGGTACACCGGTTTATCCGGTCGATCGAGCGACTCGAATCCGACAAGGATGCACAAGTGCGACGCATTCAGGATGAAACAATGCGACTGGCGTCTTCGGCGCTTCTCTCGCAAGAGAAAGTCACGGATCGCGTCATCAAATACGAACGGCATCTTCACAGTTTGTTGACGTCGACCCTGCACGAACTCGAGCGGCTGCAAGCCCGCCGGGCCGGGAAACCGGTCGTGCCCGCAATCGTGGCAGACATCCAGCTTCACGTCTTCACGACGGGATGATTGCCCCGGTGGGTTTGTTTTGGCGGAACCCCATTTACTCCATACTGAATGCATTCCGAGCCATATCTAACGTACTTTCTCATTTCTGCTTTTACCAATGGCCAAGGACTGCCATTTACGAATAGAATCGGCTTTTTGTTTGCACGGCCTAAGGGTCACGAGCAGACGAAAGTCCGGCTGCGCTATAAAAGGCGAAGGATCGCGATCATGAGACTGATCAAGAACGGCGGCAACGATCGCGTACTCGACGTGCTGGATTCGATACTGCTTCCCGGTTCCATTCTCGATATCGCGTCGACGGAGTTGTCGTTGTTCGCGCTCTCGGAAATCCGTCAGTTGTTGGCCAAATGCGGCGAATGCCGTTTTATCGTTCCCGATCCTTTGAAAACGGATCTCGCACTGCTCGGAAACGACGCAGATCGCGCTTCAAGGAATAAACTCCAATCGCGTTGGCTGGCCAAGTTTTGCTCGGAGTGGGTCCGTTTGAAATGTAGAGTCCATCACACCTCTCGCCCGCTTCCCCAATCGACCATCGTCGTCAAACAACCCGATTCGGGTAGCGAGTTCGCCTTAACAGGGGCTTGCCCGATTACGACGGCAGGGTTTGGACTCACTCCCGGCAACCAGTTCGGGATGATCCAATATGCGGAGTCACCCGAGGAAGCCTCCATTCTCGGTGGTTGGTTTTCTCAACTTTGGGCGAGCACCACGAATGGCGTTGCGAAAGACAACCTGATTGCCCGTTTGAGGAAACTCACCGATCATCGCAGCCCAGAGACCGCTTACTACCTCGGCTTGGCGAATGTCTTTGCTCGCGTGATTGACGAACTCGACGAAGAGCGGATCGTCAAGTCGGCCACGGGCTTTAAGAACACGCTGACGTGGAAGAAACTTTTCCGATTTCAGCGCGATGGCGTGGTCGGGGCGATCGACAAGCTCGAGCGATTCGGCGGCTGCATTATTGCGGATTCGGTCGGTCTCGGCAAAACCTTCGAGGCGTTGGCCGTTATCAAGTATTACGAACTCCGCAACGACCGCGTTCTCGTCTTGTGCCCGAAGCGGCTCCGCGACAACTGGACGCTTTACAAGGCGAACGAACGCCGCAACGTCCTCGCTGGCGACCGCCTGAACTACGACGTTTTGAACCATACCGATCTGACCCGCGATAACGGGCTTTCGGGTGACATTAATCTTGCGCACGTCAATTGGGGCAACTACGATCTCGTCGTGATCGATGAATCGCACAACTTCCGCAACAAGAAGTCGCCTCGGGCCGGTGGCGAAACCCGTTACGATAAGCTCATGCGGAAGATCGTCAAAGAAGGCGTGAAGACACGTGTGCTGATGCTCTCGGCGACCCCCGTGAACAATCGTTTGGCCGACCTAAAGAATCAGATCGTGTTCGCCACTGAAGGGAACGACGAGGCGTTGAAAGATCATGGCATTGCGAACATCAGTGCGACTGTGCGGCTCGCACAAACGCAGTTCCACCGTTGGCTCCAACTCGAAGATGCGGAACGCCGCCCTGTCCGGTTGATGGACATGCTCGGTTTCGATTACTTTCAATTGCTCGACTTGCTCACGATCGCCCGTTCGCGGAAGCACGTCGAGAAATACTACGGCACCGCCGAGACCGGCAAGTTTCCCGATCGGCTCAAGCCGATCAACATCAAGTCGGACGTCGATCTCGCACGTGAGTTTCGACCGATTCGCGAAATCAACGACGAAATTCGTCGCTTGAAACTCGGTGCGTATGCGCCTCTGAAATACGTTCTGCCGAGCAAGCAGGCGGCCTACGATGCCAAGTACAGCCAGAAGGTTCAGGGCGGAAAAGGGCTGTTTCGCCAAGTTGATCGCGAAGAAAGCCTCATTCACTTGCTGCGGATCAACGTGCTGAAGCGAATGGAAAGTGCCGTACCGTCGTTCGCGCTGACTCTCGAACGGCAACTCCACGATGTCGAAAGCGTGCTCGCGCGCATCGATTCGCATTCCGAGAGCGTCGAAGAGATCGATATCCTCGAACTCGATGTCGAAGATCCCGCGCTCGAAGCGCTGTTCGCCGGTAGCAAAGTCAAAGTCCTTCTCCAGGATGTCGACCGCGTCCGTTGGCGACAAGACCTCACCGAAGATCGCGACCGGCTTTCGGAACTCGTAAAGGCCGCCCGCCAAGTGAGCGCGACCCGCGACGCCAAACTCAACGACCTGAAAATCATCATTCGACAAAAGGTCGCGCAGCCGATCAACCCCGGCAACCGAAAGGTGATCGTCTTCACGGCGTTCAGCGATACGGCGGACTACCTCTACGAACATCTTTCCAAATGGTCGGCTACCGAACTCGGCCTGCACGTCGGCTGCGTGACGGGATCCGGACGCAACCACACGACGCTGCCCGGCCTCCGCAACGACATGGCTACGATCTTGTCTGCGTTTGCCCCGATGGCCAAGGAACGCCCCGCCGACTTTGCCGACGAAGGTGAGATCGATCTGCTCATTGCCACCGATTGCATCTCGGAAGGGCAGAACCTGCAAGACTGCGATTTCCTCGTCAATTACGACATCCACTGGAACCCCGTTCGGATCATTCAACGCTTCGGGCGGATCGACCGCATCGGCTCGCGCAACACGCGAATTCAACTCGTCAATTTCTGGCCGAACATGGAACTCGAAGAGTACATCAATCTCGAACAGCGAGTCAGCGGCAAGATGATACTGCTGGATATTTCCGCGACGGGCGAAGAGAATATCATCGAACAGCAATCGGGCAACCCGATGAACGATTTGGAGTATCGCCGCAAGCAACTGCTCAAACTCCAAGACGCGGTCATCGACCTCGAAGACCTCAGTAGCGGCGTGAGCATTGCCGACCTTACTTTGAACGATTTCCGCATCGATTTGGCCCGCGTGCCGAAGCTCGAACGCGAGGCGCTCAACGCGCTGCCATTCGGCACGATGGCGGTCGTTCCCTGCACCGACACGATCCCGGCGGGAGCGATTTTCTGCCTGCGGGCGATGGGCGAAATGGCGGAAAAGCCTGCCGAAGTCGGTTATCCGCTCGCGCCGCACTATCTCGTCCACGTCGCGGACGATGGCGAAGTCCTGTTCCCGTTCACGCAGGCGCGGCCGATTCTGGACTCGTTGAAACGGCTCTGCGTCGGTCGTGATCGGCCGATCGAAGAGGTGTGCCAGCGCTTCGACGCAATCACCCGCGATGGCGAACGCATGGAGCTTTACCAGAAACTACTCGCGGTGGCGGTGGCGTCGATCGTTGGGAAAAAGGAAGAGCGCAGCACCGCCAGCCTGTTCAGCCCCGGCGGCACTCACGCCCTCAAAGGCGAGTTCGCTGGCATGGACGACTTCGAGGTAGTGATGTGGGTGGCGATCCTGCCAGAGGCATCGGAATGAACCGGGAAGAACTCCTCGCCGCATTCGCGCTGCCGGCGCAGGCGTCGGTGAACCAGCGCATTACCAAGAAACTGCTGGTGGAAAACGGTGCGGTTACGGCCACCGATAAAACGGCGATCGGCGAAGGCGTCGAAGAACTCATCTGGGTGGCGGCACTCAAGCCCGCGACGGTGGGCATTCCGGCGTATGCCGATGCGGATCGGCAATACCTTGAGATCGCGGTGCTGACGCTGTCCTTGCGCGAGGGGGCGAAGGCGGTGCGGTTGCGGGAACTCGTTCACCGTGCGATCCCATACCCCGTCGTGTTGCTCACTGACGATCCGCACGGCGTGACCTTGTCTCTGTGCGAATTGCGGAACGCGCTCAACGAAGCGGGCAAGTGCGTGCTCGATGGCGACGTGTTGGCGACCGACCCAACGCCGATCCGCGAACGACTCTCGCTGGCGCAACAACCGACGACGAATCTGGCAACGGTCTATCGCAGTTGGTGCGACACGCTTCGCCCACTTATCCGCCGACAATCGCAGTTCGCGGAAATCGAATCGCTGCGCCGTCTGGCCGAGAAAGAACCGCAAATCGCCAAGCGAATCGAAATGAACCTGCGAATCCAGAGCTTGACTGCCGAAGCGAATCGCTGAGAAATCGTATCCTATCCCGTTCACGCGATCGTCATTTGTGGAGAATCAATCTTGGCCCCTTTCGAACCGACCGCTTCTGTGGATCTCGTGCAGTCGAACCTCGCCGCATTGCGGGAACTCTTCCCAGAGGCATTCACCGAAGGCCAAGTCGATTTCGACGTGCTGAAGCAATTGCTCGGCGGGGCGGTCGATGAGCGCGAAGAGAAGTACGGCCTGAACTGGCACGGCAAACGCCGCGCCCGGCAACTGGCGCTCACATCCAGCACCGGCACGTTGCGGCCGTGCCCCGGTGAGGGTATCGACGAAGCCACCACGCAGAACATCGTCATCGAAGGCGACAATCTCGAAGTCCTCAAGCTGTTGCAAAAGAGCTATAGCGGCAAAGTGAAGCTCATCTACATCGACCCGCCCTACAACACCGGCAACGACTTCGTCTACCCGGACGACTTCCGCGACAGCATCGGCAACTACAAGCGCCTGACGGGCCAAGTCGACGGCGAAGGCAGCAAGCTCACGAGCAACCCCGAAACCAGCGGCCGCTTCCACACCGACTGGCTCAACATGATGTACCCGCGGCTGAAGCTGGCGCGGAATCTGTTGCGGGAGGATGGCCTGATCATTATTAGCATTGATGATAAAGAGGTCTGCAATTTGAGAAAGGCGTTAGATGAAGTGTTTGGTGTAGAAAGCTTCGTGGCTCAATTGATTTGGAAAAACAAGTACAACGCTGGCGCTCTGACATCAGGATTTTCCAGCGTACATGAATACATCTTGGTATATTGCCGAACAACTGTGAAGAATATCACTGCACCACTTGGTGACGAAGAAATCAAACAATACAAGGGACGAGACAGCAAGTACGCCACACGCGGTGGTTTTGTCACTCAACCACTTTCGACAAGCAGCAAAGATGATCGCCCAAACCTGATCTACCCAATTGCTCTCGAAGGCAAAGAGATTTGGCCAGATAAGCAATGGATATGGTCACGTGATCGAGTCGAAGCAGCGATAGCGAATGATGAGGTCGTGTTGAATGAAAAAGGGGATAAGCTTGGCGTTCGTGTCAAACAATATTTGAAAGACGAAAATGGCAAAATGAGGGAAATGAAGCCACTTTCATTGCTGATTGGTCCTTTCAATCAAGAAGGGTCATGGGAGATGGAAGCGCTTGTGGGAGACGGCGTATTTTCATTCCCGAAGCCTGTCGGCCTGATTTCCAAACTTTTAGCGATGACAATCAATGACGTCGAGATCCATGACGACCTCATCCTCGACTTCTTCGCCGGCAGTGGCACGACGGGTCATGCGGTGATGGCGCAGAACGCGGCGGATGGCGGGAATCGGCGTTACATCCTCGTGCAACTCCCCGAGCCGCTCGACCCGGCGAACAAAGACCAGAAGACGGCCGCGAACTTTTGCGACAGCCTCGGCAAGCCGCGCACCATCGCCGAACTGACGAAGGAACGACTGCGCCGCGCCGGGAAGAAGATCGCCACGGAACAGACGGAACAGAAACAGAAAGAAAGCGAGAAGGGAAAGAAACAGACGCCTTCATTTCTCGATGGCGACTCCGTGCCTTCGGTGCCTGCGGTGGTCGATATCGGTTTCCGCGTTTTCCAGCTCGATAGCAGTAATATTCGCACTTGGGAACCGGACCGCAATAATCTCGACAAGACGCTCGAAGAAGCGACGGTACACATCAAGAGCGACCGCAGCGAGGCCGACATTCTGACGGAACTTCTCCTCAAACTGGGACTCGATCTGACGATCCCGATTACGAAGAAGACGATTGCCGGCAAACCCGTTCACAGCATCGGGGCCGGGGTACTCCACGTCTGCCTCGACCGCGAGATCACACGCACCGATGCCGAACCGCTGGCGCTCGGCATCGCCGCCTGGCACGCGGAACAGAAACCCGCCGGGGAGAGCCAAGTCGTCTTCCGCGACAGCGCCTTCGAAGACGACGTCGCCAAAAGCAACCTCGCCGCCATCCTCTACCAGCACGGCCTAAAGAACGTGCGCAGTTTGTAAATGGGAAGCATCATACTTCGGACGGGGTGATTCGATACGTTTTTGTTAGCCCGACGCGCAAGCGAGGGGAACCCGCGATAAGGCACGATATCGCAGAAACGACAGTAATCCCTCGCTAGCGCGTCGGGCTAACAAGAATGGTTTGTTCGACCGGTGACGTGTCATTTCCGACCGTGTGAAGTACAGTTGGCAAGTCAATGGAGGCAGCCATGAGTGAAGGAATGATCCCCGTTGGTGAGTTCATGCTTTACACGACCGAAGATGGCCGAAGCCGCGTCGAGTGCCGTTTTCAGCACGAGACGATCTGGCTGAGCCAGGCGTTGATCTCCGAACTATTTCAAGTGAGCGTGCCGACCGTCAACGAGCATTTGGCGAACATTTATGCCGAAGGGGAATTGGCTGCAATTCGAACTATTCGGAAATTCCGAATAGTTCGAATTGAGGGCACTCGCGAAGTGTCGCGGGAGATTGAACACTATGACCTCGATGCGATTCTTGCCGTGGGTTACCGGGTGCGTTCGGAACGCGGCACACTGTTCCGCCAGTGGGCGACGGCACGACTGAAGGAGTATCTGGTTAAAGGCTTCACGATGGACGACGAGCGGTTGAAGAATCCGCCCGTCGCCGGATCTGGTCTGCCGGATTACTTCGACGAGTTACTCGAACGGATTCGGGACATCCGGGCGAGCGAGAAGCGGATGTATTTGCGTGTCCGGGAGATCTTCGCTTTAGCCGGAGATTACGGCGAGATATCGTCGGAGAACGTGGCGGTTTTCTTCCAGACGATCCAAAACAAGTTGCACTTTGCGGCCACGGGTAAGACGGCAGCCGAGTTGATCGCCGGGCGTGTCGATGCCCAGAAGTCGAACATGGGCCTGACGACGTGGAAAGGGGGCGTCGTTCGGAAGGGTGATGTGGGCACGGCCAAGAACTACCTGACGGCCGAGGAAATCGACGAATTGAACCGGATCGTGGTGATGTGGCTCGATTATGCGGAGGACCAGGCCCGCCGACGGAAACAGGTATTCCTGAAGGATTGGGAAACGAAACTCGAAGCGTTCTTGCGGTTCAACGAGCGTGCCGTGCTGGACGGCAAGGGAACCGTGAGCCATGCGGACGCGGTGCGGAAGGCCGAAGCGGAATACGAAGAGTTCGCGGCCCGACGACGAGCCTTGCTGGAAGCGGAAGCCGAACAAGCCCAGGAGGCGTCGCTCGAGGCAGCGGCGAAGGCGCTGCCGGAACCGCCAAAGCCGAAGAAAAGGAAGAAGTCTCCATGAAGTTTCACTTTGAAGCCGAACTGGCATACCAACTGGATGCGATCGACGCGGTTTGCGAGTTGTTCAAGAATCAGCAAGGTGGGCAGTTTTCACCGTTCACAGTGACGATGCCGCGCGAAGCCCAGCCATCGTTGCCCGGCACCGAACAAACGAGCGACCTCGGTCAAGGTAACCGTTTAGACTTGCTCGATACGGAAATCTTGAAGAACCTACGCGAAGTGCAACTGAAACGCGGCTTGAAGCCAACGGACGCATTGAAGTCCAGCGACTACAATTTTACGGTCGAGATGGAAACCGGCACCGGCAAGACCTACGTGTATTTGCGGACGATCTTCGAGTTGAACC
>JAYSKW010000654.1:0-4504 GCA_043726085.1 Limnoglobus sp. | reverse complement strand
GGCGAGCTTGAACGCGGGCCAGGATGTGCTTTCGCAAGCGACCGCGACGATCGCGGTCATCTCGCCAATCGTCGTCGACAACCCCAACGGCAACGGCGGAGCGCTGACACTGGAATCGCTGGGCGCGCTGAACCTCAATGCGAACATCACCACCGATAACGGTAACCTGACGCTCCTCGGCACGACGATCACCCCGGCTGCCGGAGTCACGGTCAACACCGGTACGGGTACGCTCAACTTGCCGACGGGCAAGCTCGTACTCAATCGCTGGCCGTGAACGGTGGAGTCAATCTTTCGGGCGTGTCGCTGACCGCCACACTGTTACCGACGATTCAAGGCAAGAGCGTCACGCTGATCGACAAGCTGTCCGTTGGCCCAATCACGGGTACGTTCGCCGGCCTCGCACAAGGGGCACAACTCACCATCGGCGGAGCCGATTTCACCATCAGCTACATCGGTGGCGATGGCAACGATACGACCCTGACACGACTATCGGCCACCGCAGCGAAACCCGTCCTCGTCGGGTTCCCGCAGTTCGCGGCGGGGTCCGATGTCGGTGGCGGCAGCGCGACGCTGTTCAACCCCGATCGATCGGTGCGATTTACCGTCACGCCGTTCGCGGGCTTCACGGGTGGCGTTCGCACCGCGAGTGCCGACTTCAACAACGATGGCGTTGCCGATCTGGTTGTTGGAACGGGGCCGGGAATTGCCACTCGCGTCGTGATTTTCGATGGCAAAACGCAAGCGGTGCTGTTCGATGTCGCACCGTTTGAAGCCTCGTTCGTAGGCGGCGTTTACATCTCCGCAGGCGATGTCAATGGCGACGGCATCCCCGATCTCGCGATCACGCCGGACGAAGGCGGTGGGCCGCGCGCGGATGTTTATAGCGGCGCGGTCGGCTTCCCGAAGATCGCGAGTTTCTTCGGCATCGACGACACCAGATTTCGTGGCGGGGCGCGTTCGAGCATTGCCGATATGACTGGCGATGGCGTGGCCGATCTCATCGTGGTGGCGGGCTTCGGCGGCGGTCCGGGTGTGGCCGCGTTCGATGGCAAATCGCTCAGTACCGGCACGCCCGTGAAGATCTTCGGCGACTTCTTCGCCTTCGAGCAAGCACTGCGCAACGGCATCTTTGTCACCGCCGGCGATATCAATGGCGACGGCTTCGCCGACCTCATCGCAGGCGGTGGACCCGGTGGCGGCCCGCGTGTGCTGGCCTTCGACGGAAGGAGTTTACTGAGCAATCAATATGTGAACCTCGCCAACTTCTTCGGCGGCGACGTCAACAGTCGCGGCGGCATTCGCGTGGCCGTGAAGAACCTCGACGGCGACACGAAAGCCGACTTGGTCGTCGGTTCGGGAACTGGCGCGGGTTCGCGAGTGACGGGTTACCTCGGCAAGAACATCGCCGCCGATGGCACGCCGACGACGCAGTTTGACTTCGATGCACTCATCGCCGCCGATGGCACGCCGACGACGCAGTTTGACTTCGATGCACTCGCTGGATTCACGGGTGGTGTCTTTGTTGGATAGTAGTGGTTAGTGATTAGTGGTTAGTTGTTAGAAGTCGTTCTTACTCTTCTCTGTGTGCTCTGTGACTCTGTGGTTAAATCCACATACCCAGGATTTTCCGCACGGCATCGAGCCACGATTCCACTGGGTCGACATCGAGTTTGATCGGTGATCCGCGAGCATCTACGAGGTGCGGTTTCGGGCCGTCGATTCTGCATTGCAACAGCAAGACGCCTTCTGGGCCGACCATCGTGGGCGCGACGGCGAGTTCGATAACCTGAACCTGTGCAGAACGCGATAGTGTGGCACAGTGTGTCAAGATTGCGGCGGAGTCATCGGCATGGATCACGAACGCGACGTTGCGGGATCGCAGTTCGAGGAGCAGAATCTCGAACAGATTGGCCTCTTGCAAAAGGGGCGAGTCTTTTCCGAGTTTTGGGAAGATCAACTCGAAGCGAAGGGCATCGAATCCGAGCCAGTCTTCGAGGCGGTAGATCAGCGTCAACACGACGGCGGAAATCAGCACGATTCGCTGGCAGGGCAGTTCCGGATCCTTATAACGGGCCGCGATTAAATCGGGCGCGAAACAGAAGGCGAACGTACGCCGTCGCCGGAGAAATTGGTTCTCGTCGCGCGAATAGTAGAAGAGTTCATCGCGCGCATATTTGATGTCGAATAGGTCGGGGCGCTCTTCGGTTTCCATGAACGCGAGTTGCGAATGCAGGAGGCTCTCCATGCTCCCGCGATTCGAAATCGAGGTATAGCCGCCGATCGGATAATGGTCTTCGTCGAGTATCCGCGTCGGCACTTCTTTGCGGCCCACGAGTGGGCGAATGGGTCGCGTCGGCAACTGCGATTCGAGGAGTGACGTCTGCTGGAGAATCTGCCGATGTGCCACGTATTGGCTGAGGTCGGCGAGTGCCGTGCGCTGTTCGATAGCGACGGCATCTTCCACGCCGAGGAGTTCGCCGAAGCGCCGACTGTTCTTCACCCACGCCTCGTATTGCTCCACCAGCAACGGCATCGGCCCGTCGATTTCCAGGCTTTCATAGCCTTCTTTTAACAACTCCGCCGGGTTCATCGTCAACAGGCCGCGGATCACCGCCGGGGACAAATCGACTCCGCCCACACCGAGTCGCTCGCCGATTTGATTGACGAGATACGCGAGGCCCTTCGCTCGATCCGGCCCCTGATAGCGACGCAAACCATCGCTGGCGCGGTCGAAGATCGCATCCGAATCGATCTTCCCGAGGACGTGATCTTCGTAACTGCGGCCGAGATTCACCGGCCAATTGGGAACGACGGTTTGTTCCTTTGCTTGCTTCGTCAACTCCATGCCGAAGACGAGCGAACCCAGGTCGGCCACGATCCCGACCGGCGGCAGCAGATACCCACTCGCCGCGATTTCCAACGACCATTCCAGCGTCGGGCGAACGCGAGACGCAGTCGGCGGTTCGGCGCGTAAAAGCCAAAGCCCCTGCAACATGTACCGGCGGGCATCGTCCAGATTTCGCAATTCGACCGCAGGCATGTCGAGTTCTCAGAATTGACCGCGTAGCGCCAGTTTCCGCGTATACCAAACTTCCCCAGCGAGTAGCGCAAGCACCAACAGTAGCAATAACCACCACAGTTCGCGGGTTTGCGGGCCTTCGCCTTTCTTCGATTCGATGTCGTCGGGGTTCACGATGTATTGCAAGCCCTTCACGATTTCGGACACTTTTTTGCGGTCATCTTCGGAGTTTGGCGTCAGCACCGATTCTTGTGGGTCGGATCGCACCGCGAAGAAATAGGTACGCCCCCCACTCGTTGTCAGCTTGTACGCGCCGGGGTCGCGAGTCGCATCGAACACGAGCGGCCACTGCTTCACGGGCAGCACTTTCGCGGGGCCTTCGGGCGGTTGCACAGTCACCGCAGCCGCTCGCTCAGTGGGTCGCGGGCTGAACACGATCGGCTGCCCCGGCGCGAGGTTGCGCTCCGCCGAACGTGCCCCTGCGAGGTAGTACGTCATCTCGTGTGCGAACCGCACAAAGTCCGGCAACGTGTGGAAGTTCGTTCGCCAACTGTTATCGAGTGGCACCGTCACCAGTAGCGCCCGGCCACGCCCGACGCCACGTTCGACGAGGAAAACTTCGCCGTTGGTGAGGCTGGCAATCGCGGTACTCGTCGCGCCGTTCGCACCGGCGGTGGTGTCGACCTTCCAGCGTTTAGGGAAGTAAGCGGTGTGGATCCCGAGCGGTAGCGGCTCCTTGAAAATTTCCATCGCCGGATGCGTGAAACCGGCAGGTTGTGGCTTCGGCGCGTCGTCGAGTTTCGCGGTGGCGTCGTCGTTGCCAACGACATCGACGAGCCGCGCGGGTAGCCAACCTTGGCCGCCACGGAACGACACGCGATTCCAGGTGGCCGCATCGCAGCGGTCGCCGAGCGCCACGAACACCGAGCCGCCATCGGCGAGATACTTTTCGATCGCCTCGTTTTGTTCCTTCGTCGGCTTCGCGATATTCGACAGCACGACCACGCGCGGCGGCGTGCCAGTGCCTTTGACGTCTGCGTAAAGTACGGGTGCGGTGAACTCGTCGGTGCGGATCGAGCGAACGAGGAACCCTGGCGTTTGATCTTTCGCGGGGGCCAACGCATCGCGGAGGAAGTCGCCACCCCGGCTCTTCGTTTCGCCATTAATGATGAGCACGGGAATGCTCGGCAACACCTCGATGCCGAAGTCTTGGCGGTTGTCGCCGGGCAGGTCGTCGGGTTCGAGCACGAGCGTAACGAGGTGCGAACCGGGGGTGAATTTGTGGACGAACTCGATCGGCAACAGCGTGTCGCTGAGCGTGCCTTTCACAGGCACTTCGCCGACGGCACGGCCATCAATTTCGAGTTTCACCTTGCCCAGTGCCGCACCGTCTTTGACTTTGCCACTGACACGCACAGCCGATTGGAACTTCACTTCTCGCCCCGCCGATGCCACCCCGCGACCGGCGAGGATCGGGTCGAG
>JAYSKW010000653.1:0-5072 GCA_043726085.1 Limnoglobus sp. | reverse complement strand
GAAGACGAATTTCTTCGGGTTGCCAGTGCCCAACGCACCGCCCGCCGGACGCCAGAGTACCATGCGTTCGATCTCTTTTGCTAATTCAAAATCTTTGTCGGTGATGCCGCCCTTGTCGTGTGTCTTGAGTTTCACCCAGATTTTACCCCACGTGATACTCAGATCCGCATGGTGCCACGCCGCCTCGCAGAGGTAGCCAATCGCGTTCACCGTCATCAGCGTCTGCGGCCAACCATCGGTGTTGAACTTGCGGCGAATCCAGCCATCTTCGAGGTACCAATCGGTAAGCCCATGCTCGACGAGTTTCGCGGCGACTTCGGTTTCGGTGTATGGCATCTTCGCAGCTTTCAGTTGTCAGCGATCAGCAGTGAGCCAGCAAAGTCGGAGCGACGACACACAACGAAAACTCATCGTTTCCCAATGATGTGGTCGATTACCCAACAACCCCGCACGTGGAGGCCGTCGCTTCTGCAATGTGTGAGGATTGTTTCATCGAGGCAGCCGTCCTCCTCAAGGACATCAGCCAGGATCGGCATCGCTTCGTATTGTTTCCCAGCGTAAATGCTAATGGCAAATTCAATCACAGTCGATGGGAAAATCCCAATAATGTTTCTGTGAAAAGGGTTACAGATGTCTCGTAAAAGGTGAGCTTGTTCACAGAATCGTTTTTGTCGCCAGACTTCATAAGCACGCTGCGTCACTCGCAAATGCTCGGCAGTTTTGCGCCGGGGTGGTTTCGGGACTGACATCGGCTCCCAGCCAACTCCCGTAGTACAGCGGGATGCTCCTTCCGCAGCAATCCACGCTGACTTGACTGCCGCATACGAACCACAGCATATCGCCCCATCACTGTACCCGGCTTCTATCGCATCTTGCGATACTTGCTGCTCGGCTTCCTTCAGATGCGCGAACGTGGCAAAACCATCTGCATAGAGTTCCGCCACCCCTGTGGCAGCGCGTGAGTACTTCGGCAAAAAACTCCACACGTTCCTGCAGCACGCAACAGCAAAGAGTCGCAGCTTGCGATCCGTCGTACCGCGGCGTACGAACTGCAACATCGCTGTAATGCTATCGCTGTTGTGCCATTCGGCTTCGGTCATAGATTACCCGGTGCCCGCATACTCTCGCTGCATATACCCATAGTACCGGATTGGCTGACTGCTGATCGCTGATAACTGAAAGCGAAAATGACACCACGTGAACGCCTCCGACAACTCTTTCGCGAACGGGCACTCCAGTTCGGCGATTTCACTCTCGCTTCGGGGAAGAAATCGAGTTACTACGTGAACTCGAAGAAGGTGCTCTTTCACGCGGAAGCGATCTCGCTACTCGGCGACGAACTGTACGAAGCGACGAAAGATCTCGATTTTCAGGCGATCGGCGGGCTGGAAGTCGGCGCGATCCCGATGGCGGCGGCGGCGCTAACCGCGTTCCATCGCAACGGCCGTTCGCTCGAAGGTTTCTTCGTACGCAAGCAAACCAAGGAGTACGGCAGCAAGGAACGCCTTGAGGGACAAGTGAAAGCCGGGGATCGCGTCGTCGTCATCGACGATGTGCTGACGACGGGCGGGAGTATGTTGCAGGCCATCGAAGCCGTGGAATCGCTCGGTGCGACCGTCGTGCGTGCGGTCTGCATTTGCGATCGCCTGCAAGGTGCCCGCGAAGCGCTCGCGAAATACGATTTCCGCCCCCTCTTCACGATCCGCGACTTCGGCTTATCCGAGCCGCGCACGTAGAACGCCACTCGCAATCGCTACTATCGTCAGGCGCGTGCGCAATTGCGCGCGAACTTGCGAAGTTTACTCAAGTTGGCCGTTTATGTGCGTTGTGTAAAGTTTAACTATGTTAATGGTACACGTTACTCTAGGGCGTGCCGTACCGGACGAGGTGGCCACTTGATTCGCTCCAACGCAATACCGATCATCGAATTTCTGGGTACGAATACCCATCATCCAATCGAAGACATCTGTTTCACCATTCGGGAACGGCTCGAACTGCCGACATTCGCGTTCGGCCAAGACGAACGCGCGGAATGGGGTACGACGCAACTCGAAGGCGTCGAGTACATTCTCTCTGCACTCCGCGAGCCAGATGAGGACGACGGCCCCGACGATGGCTTCAATGTGAGCATCGTACTCCTCGTGGGGCAAGATTGCCCGCACGCGAACGAACCCGATTGGTCGGCGAACGTGCTGGTGCCACGGGTGGCGAAAGCGGTGGCGAAGGCCGTCGGCGAAGTCGTCGTTCACCAGAAAACGTGGCTGAGCAACAACACCACGCCCACGCAGTCGCGGCGGTTCTACCCGAACCGTAAGGACGACGGCCAGGTGACTCGCACCGAAACCGCGCCGAATTCACTGGCGTGGGTGACGACGAACGAAGCCTATCGCCCCGATTACACCGGACCGCTCGACTTCGCATTCCTGGTTCACCCGCGCGGCGTCGAAGAGAAAATCCGGCCCTTTCCCGAATTCCAACGCCTGCCATTACACCTCATCGAACGGCTCACGTTCCTGAAGCCGTGTACCGTGATCGGCGGAATGCAGGTGGAGCGAAACGGGCGCACGCTGCACGGCGAACTGCTGACGATCCCGTTCGCGCCGCACGACATGCTCGAACGACTGACCGAAGCTCGCGAAGCGATCGATGCGGTGCTGGCGTACACGGCCTCGCGGCGGACCCGCATCCTCGGCCTCGGCGCGCTGATCCCCTCGATCACCCGCCAAGGGCAGTTGTTGGCGAACAAGAGCGGCACGGTCGGCATCACGACGGGGCACGCTTTCACGGCGTTGTCGATTGCCAACTACGTCCGCAAGATCGAACGCGAGTTTGAAATCGATGGCCCCGTGGCGATCATCGGCGCGGCCGGCTCGACCGGACGTGCGGCCACTCGCTGTTTAATTCGCGATAATCCGAAGCGACCGCTGATCTTGCTCGACTTGCCGACGCGGTTGGGCGTGATCGTCGATAGCCATCGACTCGGACCGCAACATCGCGTCACCGCCGACCGCAACGACATCCGCAAGGCCGCGATTGTGGTCTGCGTGACGAACGCGCCGGGCAGCATTCTGAATGCCGACGACTTTGCGCCGAACTGCGTGATCCTCGACGACGCGCAGCCGGAAAACGTGCGTTACGAAGACCTGCGTTCGCGACCGGACCTCACCGTGGTGAAGTGCCTCGCTCATGTGCGAGGGTTGCACGCGCCGTTCGATTTTGGGCTGTTCCCACCGGGGTTACACCCGGAGAAACAAGCCCTTACCTTCACTTGCCTCGCCGAGACGATCCTGCTCGCGTCGGTCGGCCACACGGGGTCGTTCACCGTCGGCGACCCGAAAGACGCGCAGCTCGATTATCTGCATAAACATGCGGTGCGGCAGGGTATCTTCATCGCGCCGTTCCACAGTTTCCCGCAAATTGGTGCGATCGATCTCGTCCGGCAGACGGTCTGACGTGCCGGGCGAAAATGTCGAATTGCCGTTGAACGGTTTTCAGCGGGTGATGCGGTTATTCGACGAACGCCAGCCGTTCCAGGGTATCGACGCGATTGAAGCGAACGACGCGGTGCGCATCGACGTTCTCGAACGCGCGGTCAACGACGAGCTGAACCTGCTCGGCATCGGTTGGCCGATGGCTACGCGGCACGATCGCAGCGTGATCTATCGCCCCTCGCAAGGGAATGTGCGCGTCGAAGTTTGCCCGTTGCGGCCTCTCGAAGAGCAATTCGCTGCTGAACTCAACCTGCGGTTCCAGCCCACCGATCCGCTGATTCGCGTTTGGGTGTTGCCATCGCAACCGCATCCGCACATCGGCATGACGTGGCAACATTACCCGATCGATGGCGTATCGGGTGCTGACCTGTTCCGGCGCATTTTGTCGCGGTACCTCGGCACGCCGTTGGATATCGCGAGCACGGCCACCGAACCATTTCTGCCGAATCTGGCCGTGGAATTTCAAAAGTACAAGACGTTGCGTTGGAAGTTCCGCGACCTCGTGGAAACGATCGAAGAACTCTATCGCATATCGAAAGTGTACCCGATTTCGCGACCCGAACCTGAAGGCACGCAGCTACGGGTGCAGCTACTGGAACTGCCAAACCCGGCGCGACCGGCGGGGGCGACCACGAACGACGTGATTGCGGCGGCGCTACTCGCGTCGCTGGCCGAAGTGCTGCCGGAACGCGAGCGTCGGCACTGGCAGCGTGGCGTCAATCTCATGAACTTCGTCGACCTGCGGCCGTTCGGCGGCGAGCCGTTGCGGCGCGTGTGGGGGATGTTCCTCGGGTTCTGCGTGTTCCATTTGCCCGACCCGCAACCGGCGGATTTCGCGGCGTGCGTCGAGTCGATCCGCAAGCAATCGATGCGAATTAAAGACGGGCAACTGTTCTTCGGCAGCGTCGATGCGTTCACCGCGTACCGAATGGCATGGCCGTGGATCCCACGTCGCTGGAGTTGGACGCTACCGAGCCACCTGATCCCGTTCAGCGCCGCACTCACTAACACGCGGCACCGCAAGGAATGGTCGAGCGGCCCACTCGGAACTGCCTTTGGTAGATCGTGGCGAGTCGCGCCGCTCGGCAACATGGTCTCGCTCGGCGTCGATGTTTGCACGAAAGGCGACCAACTCTCGATCGCAATCACCACCGAAGCACCGAGCGCGATGCACGCAAAAATGAGCGACTTCGTCACACGATTCCAGTCTCGATTACGGTGAAACTCTATAGACCGTTGCCCCTTACGTGGCAAAGAGGCCACTTCACGAGATTTAAGAGTTACCGAGTGTCTACTTCTTACGTTTGTACAGAATCGTGAAGGCCGGATCTTTTCCACCGCCCATGTACATGCTGAAGTTTACAGTGTTGTCGTCTTTCCATTCGGTGACGGACTTATACTTTTCCGGTAACCCTTCACCCTGCGGAAGTCGTGGCTTGGGGGAGAGGCGGGAGTTGGCCTGTGGTGATGTAGGTTCGCAGGGCGGCTTCGGTCGTCGCCAACACGTCGACGCCACGCTGTTTCAGCGTGCGATAAATGCTCATCAAGATGCTTCGCGTGGCGGCCCCCTGCTCGCTCGCG
>JAYSKW010000652.1:0-1646 GCA_043726085.1 Limnoglobus sp. | reverse complement strand
ACGACCGAGGAAGAACGACGCGAGCGGGCCTTCGGATTGTTTCAGATGATCGACGGCGGCGTTCATGTGGCCGAGGTAAAAATGCACGACGCCGAGCTTCAGGTGCAGCTTTTTTTGTTGCGGACCGGCCGAAGCCGCGAGTCGTTTTTGCAGGACGTCGTTGATGTCGCGCAGGCTGCGAATCTGGGCGGGGCCTTGGGCGAGTCCTTCGCGGAGCTTCGAGACCATGCTCCCTTCAAATTCTTCCCGTTCCACGAGCAGTGCGCGTAAATCGATTAGCGTTTCCGTCACGAAATCTCTCCCGAACCTGCCGAGTCTTGCCGTGCGTCGGCAGTGCGCACGAGAGACAGCAGTACAACGTGTTTGCCGAACCGATTGCTATAGCGAAAGAGATGCCAATATGGCAAGTGCGAACTCACGTGTAGCGGTTCGACAGGTGCTCCGGATCGAAGAACGTGGTCAGGTGGCGGTCGATTTGCAACAACCCGGCGGGCGTGAGATCGACGCCATCGGCGGACACCGTCAGCCAACCTTCGGATTCGAGCTTTCGGTAGCCGTCGGCGAACTCTTCGAGGATGTTCGCGCCGAACTTATTCTGGAAGTAATCCGCACGCAGATGGCCCGTTTTCAGTTGCAGAATCATCTCGCGGATCAGGCGATGATGCGACGTGGTCGGGAAGGCGCGGCCGAGCGGAATCTCGTTCTTATCGAGTTTCTCGATGTACTGCTCCCAGGTATCGACGTTCTGGATGTGAACGCCGTTGACGTGCCCGAACGAGGCGACGCCGGTGCCGAACATGTCCGCCCCACTCCAGAGCGCATCGCGATACACGAACTGCGTTTTGGCTTTGTTTTTCACGACGGTGTACGCACTCGAAATTTCGTAACCGGCGTTCTGAAACTCCTCGAACGCATATTCGACCCACGCGCGTTTTGTCGGCCAGTCGGCGATACCGAGTTGCGGTTCGTCTTGCCCGATCACCTTCAATTCCCGCGAAAACACGGTGTTGTACGGCAACTCCATCTGATACACCGTAACGCTGTCGGGCGACATCGCGATGGTCTTTCGCACGCAGTCGCGCCAGTTCGGCCAATCTTCGCCGACCATCCCGGCGATCAAGTCGATGTTAATTTGCTCGAAGCCGAGATCGCGTGCCCAACCGTAGGCGCGATGGATTTCTTCTTCCAAATGCGCGCGGCCGTTGAACTGGAGAATCTCCGGTTTGAAGTTCTCGACGCCGAGCGACAGGCGGGTGACACCGAGTTCGCGGAGCGTTTGCAGCTTGTGTTGTTGGAGCGTGCCCGGTTCGCACTCGAACGCGACTTCGCGGGCCGCATCCCACGGCAGAATCGCCTGAAGTTTCTCGATCATTCCACGCAGTTGCGTCGCGCTCAGATACGACGGCGTGCCGCCGCCGAAGTAGATGTAATCGAGCTTACGCCCACCGATACACGGCGTCTGTGCCAGCAGTTCGACTTCCTTCACAATCGCGTTCAAGTACACTTCGACATCTTTGGCATTCTTGTCAGTGTAGACGCGGAAGTAGCAGAATTTACAGCGTTTGCGGCAGAACGGGATGTGCAAGTACAACCCGAGCGGCGTGCCGGGTACGGGTGGCGAATTGAGTGCCATCACCGCATCGGGT
>JAYSKW010000651.1:0-6536 GCA_043726085.1 Limnoglobus sp. | reverse complement strand
GCAAATCGTTCGGTCGACGTCGAATCCACGTTGGGCGTGCCCTCGTTAGCCATCGCAGAAAACCGCATCACGCGACTTCTGCTTCGGACAACTATAGATGCTTCCGCAGCGCGGTGCAAAAGCGAACTGACAGAACTTCGCCGAATTCGGGCCGGAAATCAATCCCGTTCCGATCAGCCGTCTTCGTCGATGGGGCGTTCCCAGATCGCGAGTTGTCGCTGGAGTTCGGTAAAGTCGATGCGCACGTTCGGCGTCGGGAGCGGGTCTTCGATCTTTTCGTCGTCGCCATCGGAGGAACGCACGCCACGCAGTTTCCGCAATTCATCTTCGAGCTTGCGTAGCCAGACCGGCACATCGAGGCCGACGCCCGACGGCGATGCGGCGAGCGGTTGAATGGCATCGAGCAAGCTGAGGAACACCGGCGAATTTTCCGGTTCGGTCGTCGCACTGTCTCGGACGGCAGCGAGAGCGGGTGCGACTCTCGCGACGGCGCGATCGATTTGCAGCGGATGCAGGAAGCGCTCTTCGAGGCGGTCGCGGATCGTTCGTACCCGGATACCGTGCTCGGTTTCGCGGGCGGTGAGTAGCGCAAGCAGTTCATCTGCCGGCTTGGCGGCATCTTCGAGCATGATGTCTCGCCAACTGACGGCAAGGCGATCGTGACCGCGGCGACACAGCATCTCGTGCGCGAACACCATCGGCTTCATCCGCCAGGCGCGGCGATCGTACACGACTTTGAGGCGAAGGAAATCGAGCAAGATGAACAGATTCTCGCCGTAATCCGATTGCGTCGTCGTCGTGTTGTAGTCGCGGTATTCGTCGTAATGTTCGATCAGTGCTTGAAGCACGATCTCTAACAGTCGCTTCGTATACGGCTTGTCGACCGCACCGTTTTGCCATGCGACGACGAGCTTCAGCGGTTCGGTTCCGCTCATCGGGTCGGCTTGGGTATCGGGGTCGGCCATGCGTTCGAGCCATTCGTCGACGCCCTGCGAGAGAATTCCGCGAATGTTCGAGAGCGTCAGGAACCGCACGGTGAAGAGATCGCCGCCGTACGTGCGGATGAACGCCTTCATGTCCTGCCAGTCTTTATCGTCGAGGACCGCTTCGAGCGACGATAACCGCAGCGATTGACTGTGTTCGATCCATAGCGTGCGATACGCATTCACGATCTGCCGAAGCGCGGGAAGGAGTGGGCCATCGTCGGGCAAACCATCGCTGCGCACTTTGGCGGAACCCGCCAGCGCGTCGACTGTTGCCGTGACGGCCGTGCGAAAGAGTTGATCGAACGTGCTGACGCGACGCCGTTCGGGTGGCTCATTTCGCTCCATCGCTCGCGAAAGTTTCGTCAGCTGGTACGTTTCGCGCAGCAGGCCCAATCGCGGCAAGCGGAGCAGCAACGACTCCATCATTTGCAGTGCGGTTTGCGCACGTAGTGCAGGTCCGGGTGGGCCGCCATCGGCGGGCGGGTTGACGAGCAACGGCTCGTGGCGGAACGCTTCGATGAACGGTATCAAACGCTCGCGGGCACTCGCCGTGTCGCCGCGCAAGATCGCTTGTTCGAGTTGCACCGCGAGGTCGCTCCAACCTCTCGCCAAAACTTCAACTGTCGATTTCAATTCGGGCTTCGTGTAAAGTGCCGCCGATAGTGCCCGCTCGGCCGCCGCCATCTCCACCGCCGTCGAAACCGCCATATCGAGCAGGTGGCCTTTCATAATCCGGCGTCGATCGTACTCCATCACGCCTTCGAGCGCAGACGCATTGTCCGAAAGTTCAATCGCGTGGAGCCGTTCGATGAACACGTCGAGATTCATCCGGTGTTGTTGCGCGGTCAACAACCAAACGGTCAGCGCATCGACCGCATCGGTATCGTCGGCGTGCCAGAGTTGCGGCAGCGATGCCGTTCGCCACATGCGAGCGACCGCCGCAATGAACCGCAATCGCGTCTCGAAGCGTTCTGCCGACGATTCCAGCGGAAAATCGTCCGCCACGCTCGTCGGGCCGGACTCGGCGAGCGCCCCTTCGTTGCCGTCGTCGGCCGAATCGCGGTAGCTCATCCCTTCGTAGGCCGACTCGAACGCATCGTCGTCGTCTTCCTCGTCGTCGCTGTCTTCCACTTCGTCCAGTTCCGATTCCCCGCCGCTCGCACCGATCACCGGCACTTGCCACAGCGTGTCGGCGTTCGCTTCCAGAAGCTCGAAGAATCGGCGAACGAGCGGCCCGTTCGTCGAGCTGGCGGCAATCGTCGATTTCAGCCAACGGAACGAGAGTCGGAGAAACGATGCCGAGGGATCTTGGAGCGGAACCGAATCGACTTCGCTGAGCCACATCATGAGCAACGATAGCGATCCTTTGAAATCCTGCTGATCGAGCAGCGCTTCGATCACTTGCGCGAATGCGGCGGGCGTGTTAAAGCCGTCGCGGTGCTTGCGCCAGAACCCAACGTCATGCTCCGTCGTCGGGGCTTGTTTCCAAAGTGCCAGCGCCTTCGCAACGTGGATCGCGGCATCGGTTCGCTCACCACCGAGAACCCGTGGCATATCGGTGACAGTCGGCGTGGCGAACGCATCCCACCAATCGGCCAAACGCCGCATCGCCAGCGCGAGCGGCGAATCGTGCGTGCGTTCGCCGGCATCGGTTCCGGACGCCAGCGCGAGTGCATAGCGATCGAACTGACGACCGACTGTCAGTATCAGTTCTTCCGAACGCGGATCGCGGACTGTGTCTTCGCGGCCCGCGAATATCGGGAACAAACCCTGATAACCGAGGATATTCCACGGGTCGATCAGCGCGCCGCAGTCGATGCCGCGGCGTAGCATATCTTCCGCTTCCGCGAGCAACCGAGCGGCATCGGCGGTGCGCCCCGCCTTCGCAGCAAACTCGGCTTCAGTTTGGTTCAATCGGATCGCACAACCGAAACGTACCGAAGGTGCGGGGATTTTGGCGGCGCGTTCGCGTGCGGCTTTTGCATACCCCATCGCCGCGAAAAAGATCGCCAATCGCCGTTCCTGCAAGTGCGTCGCCCGATCCATCGCGATCGACTGGTTCAGGAACTGCCGCACACCCGCGAATGGCTGTTTCCGCTTCGCCGATTCATTCCGCAGCCGTTCGCCGTGCGGGCCTGGGAGGCTTTCGAGTAGCTTGCGGTAAAAGTCATCGCGATAGTGGGCAATGCGCTGAACGAGCGTCGTTAGCGTGACGGAGGAATCGTAGACCGTCGGCCCCGAACCGCAGACGCCCGCGCCCATGAGGATCGTCCCCGCGAGGACGGCTGCCGACTCGAATAATCGTTCGGCATACGGCGACGCGGTCGCTTGGCCGATCGCACGTCCGCCATCGACCCAGAGCATCAGCGCATCGAGCGTCGTTTGCCGAAGCACGAACCGGCGATAGTAGCCGCGATTGTCGATGCGATGCGGATCCCACTCGCCGAAAAGCAGGTTCGGCCGCTTGGAAACGGGGTGAAAGTGATCGACGGCACGCGGATCGATCCCGAGTTCGTCGAGCCGCGATGGGTCGAAACCCGCTTCTTCATGAAAGTTCGCATCGGTGGTAATTAACAAGTCGAGCGCGACGCGGATGAGGTCCGAGTAACGGCCCGGTGCGACGCCGACCCCGGCGAAATACATCGGTATCGGACAGACTTTTTCATGCGGGTAGAACTCAGTCTGGGCGCGGGTTTCCAGCAGCGCGATCGGGCGATACCCGACGTAATCGTTCAGCGTCGAAATCGAAGCGTGCGCCAGTTTCTCGGGAGTGTCCGCAGGGCTTTTCGCACGTTCCCGCAGCACCGCTTCGATGCTTCGCGTCAGGAAAAACGCGACTAACAGCATGGAATCGGGCTGGTGGGCGAGCAAGTCCACGTGGTGGGCGCGATAGGCGAGCGGTACGAAATCGCAGGCTGCGGTGAGAACGGCACGGGCCTGCGAGACATCGCGGAATGCGCCCGCACCGATCCGTTCGAGTTCGTCCAACGATGATTTCAACCAACCGGCAACCGTTTGCCACGGGTTCGGATCCGAGGTTTCGCCCAGGTACCCAAACACGTCGGCAACGAGGCGACGAAACTTCGGATCGGGCCGTCCGTCTGAAAAATTCAGATAGCCGAGCAGTTTGCTCACTTCAAAGCGTCGGGTCAATTCTGGGAAAATGCCGTCCATCCGTGCCGCCATAAGATTCAGGGTGCAGTTCGCTCCCTCTCAGAATAAACCATTCTAGGACAGTCGGAAAGAAGAACTGCAATCTCTCGCGTCAGCCGAACGCCGATACCGGCAGGTGATGCGGCCTCCTGGGGTCGAATATGCGCTTGGTCGTCTGTATTTCCGGTGGGGGGACGACACTCCAAAACCTGATCGATCGCATCGCCGACGGCCGGTTGAACGCGGAAATCGTTGGCGTGATTGCCAGCAACCCCGCTGCGTTCGGCATTTCCCGCGCACAACGTGCCGGTATCTCCGTTCAGATCATCGAACGCGCCGGTGGCAATCATTCGGAACGCCTCTTCGCAGCCATCCGCGACTACGACCCCGATTTCGTCTGTCTGGCCGGATGGCTCAATCTCATTCGCATACCTGCGGATTACGCCCAACGGGTGTTAAATGTGCATCCGTCGTTGTTGCCCGCGTTCGGCGGCAAAGGCATGTACGGCCATCGCGTTCACGAAGCGGTGTTGGCATACGGAGCAAAAGTTAGCGGTTGCACAGTCCATTTCGCCGACGACACCTACGACACGGGGCCAATCGTCGTGCAACGCAGCGTACCCGTGCTAGACAACGACACGCCCGAAATTCTCGCAAAACGAGTATTCACCGCCGAGTGCGAAGCCTACCCGGAAGCGATACAGAAACTCACGCGAGCGAACTGGCAAGTCATCGGTCGCCGCGTGGTGACGCAGTAGCGGCAAGCCTTCACGTAGTAGCACGCATCTCGCGGGTACGCTCACGCAATGCCGCTCGTCTGCGCACGATTGTGTATGAAATGCCTGCGTTTTGAAAAAGGTTGAATGCCCAACTACACATCACTCCTACAGGCAATCTAAAACGGGTGAAGTCGCTAATTGTTTACCCGCAATAGCTTTTTGATTGGGTCGAAATTGCCGGTGTCACGGTAAAGTGTGCCATCTTTAAACCAGAAGATCCCCATCACTGCACTAATGCTGCTTTTGCCTTTCCCTGCATTTAAGTCGATTTGCGGTGCCATTCGCCCGTTTTCATTTTTGACTTCGAGGACGTTAAAAATCTTTTCTCGTATCTGCCGGCCTTCATGCATGAAGATGTCCCCGATCTTCATGTCCGCCCCGAATCGGATTCGCAGTCTCGGCTCACCTTCCACTTCCCAAGTGCCGATAAGCTTTTCCCATTCTGCCGGATCGGCGTTCGGATTTGGGCTTGGTTTCTGGGTTGGTTTCGGTTTGGACTCTGGACTGTTTGGTAATACTTCAAAAACGTTGCTTTCTTGGCTCATGTACGAACTGACAGACTTGAACATCTTACTTAACACTCGTCCGCCGTGATCCGGATGCTGGTGAAATGCAATGAGCAATCGATCATTGACATTCGTCCAAATCAAAACCAGTCCACGTTGATTTTTCTCCTCCCAAGCGGATCGGACACCGGAGTAAAGAATCGCGAAGCCTTCTTGTTTACTGCCGAAAATGGCGTCGAAATCGGCGGGATTTGGCTGCCGACCTTTACCGAGGATCGCTTCGACATCCGAAATCGTGGCACCGTTTTTCAGAAGATCGTAGCTTACAGTGGTCACTTTCGCGTTCGGAACTTCACGTGATTTTGAAAGTTGAAAGACGATCAACGCGAGAACGATCCCGACGAGCACCGATCCTCCCGCACAGACGAGCAGAACCTTCTTCGATCCCAAACGATTTCGTTCGGTAGTCGGTTCTGGCAGGTCACCCGTATTCATCGAATTCTCCAGGTAGATCAAGCACGACGATGTCACGTTTATTTGTTTGTCAAAGTTAGATCCGCATCTGCGCGAGTCAAATGAAAAAGGAATACAGGGGATCTGCGCTTCAGCCCACGCGATTCCCTATTGTCAAAAAATCGCAGGCGATGGGACGTAAGTCGACTTTTCGGCGTGTCGTGAAAGTGTCTCCAAGTGTCGTGAGATTGTCGCGAAGTGTCGTGGAAATGTCTCCAAGTGTCGTGAAACGGTCGGTACTTGCGCCGAGTCGCGGATCGTTGGCGGTCGACACAACCCACGATAACCGCTCGATATGCGGCAAAATCGCCCGTTCGTCAGCCCGCACTTTCGGTCCCAAAGTGGCGTTTCGGGTCGCGAAAATGGCTAAAAAACGGTTTTTGAGCATCCGCAATTGTGACTTACGTCGATTCTGGCTTTCACCCGTACTTCTTGTGGCATAACGCGGACGTCATTTTTGCGGCTTTCACAAGCCCGCCGGTTAGCTTTTCGCCATCGGGGTCGACGTACAATCGGCCGCTGTTGCCGTCGATTTTCGGGTCGTAGCCGGTCACGTGAACGTTGAAGATGTACGCGGTTTCGGACTTGGCCTCGAACCA
>JAYSKW010000650.1:0-2273 GCA_043726085.1 Limnoglobus sp. | reverse complement strand
ACCGACGGAGGTTTTCAGCATCCACATCACGGTGTTCTGTTCGCCGAACACGGGAATTGCACCATCTTCACGCTGTTTTTTCAGCAATAACCACGGGTTCGCTTTTTCTTCGGGTGTCACCGCTTCGGTTTGTGCGAACTGGAAACCACCGCGTTCGATCAGCGTATCAGGGACGCCGAGCAATCGCGGTTTCCCCGCTTGATAGAGGTTCAAACAACTCGCATCGTCGCCGACCCGTAGGTGCAACGGGACCGCGTTTGCGATCTTCGCCAGCGTCGCCTCGGCTTGTTTCAGCCGCGCATCCACAGTCGGCCCCGATGGGTTTGCCGCCACTTGCTCTTGATAGTTACGCTGAAGTTCATCGAGGATTTCATCGCGCCCCGCTTTACTTGTGAGCGGTTGGAAGAGTGGGATATCGACCTCGCCAACCAGGTTAAAACCGCCACTGCCGCCGTTCTTGTTCGCGAAATCGCGGTCGGGCTTTCGACGAAAACTTTCGACCGCGACGAGTAAAAATGTTGCCGAGCCGATGAGAAATACCGTGAGCAAACTGCGTCCCGAAAAGCGACTGGCGTTACGCGGCCCGAGCGCGAGCAGGCCCATCGTTCCGGTCGATTGCGGGAACGAGCGATGTGGACTTTTCAGGAGCCTATGAATGATGGCCAAACCCGCGAGGAAGATCATGCCACCGCCGCCGAAGAAGCTCATCGCACGGAAATCGGGATTCGCAATTGTCGTACCGACTGACAGTAGGATGACACCGAGAACGAACGCAATAGCCGCCAGCCACGCATACCGTCGCCGATGGTCGCGTTCGAGGCGAAAGTCCACGGGTTCGCTGGTTTCGCCGCGTAAAAGTGCGGGCGGCGCGATCTTCACCAATCCGCGTATCGCCAACCCGATTGCTATCAGCGACATGATTATCGTGAGTGACACCCCAATGACAGCACTCGTCAATGTCGCGTACGGCGTTAGGTAATTCTTGACGGTGGAATCGGGCCAAAGGTCGATGAGAACGCTTACGAGCCAGCGCGAATACGCCACGGCAACGGCGATGCCGAGGATGGCCCCGACGACTGACAGGCACAGCCCTTCAAACAGGAACATTCGGCGTATCGTTTTCTGCGGGTAACCGGCCGCGAGCAGGCTGCCGATTTCTTTCGCACGGCGTTCGATGTTGAGGCGGAACATCAGGCCAACGAGAATGAGTGCCGAGACGATCAAGAACAGACTGAACCCGAGGAAAAGCCCGCCGAAATCGGTGCCCCCGCGACTCGCAACGAGCAGGCGTTCGCGGGTCGGATCGAACTGCAAACCGAGCTTCGCGGGCGACAAATATTTCCGCATCGCGGCCCTCACTGCCAGTGCGGTGTCATCGGGTGAAGTGCCACTTGCGGGCGCGATGCGAATCGAAGTGACGGTGCCGAATCGGCTACGAAACAAGCGTTCGCCAGCGGTTTGCGTGATGTAAGCCTTCGGTGTCGTTTTGTGTTTATTCCAGTATCGATCATTTGCGTCACCGGTTTTGATACGCGTCGAATCGTACGGGAACGGCGGTTTCCATTCGCCCATCCGTAGTTTGTCCGTGATCCCAGGAAACGGCGGCGTCAGGTCCGGATCGCGGGCAGCATCGGTCATCGGCACACGCCCCACAAGGCGAAATGAAGCGACCGTTTCCACTGCACCGGCTTCAATTTCTGGCAGGAAAAATCCGAGAGTAATTGAACTTCCAATCGGCGTCGCTTTCAGCGGCGATTCGTCCCAGTCGGCTAACACGATCTCATCATCTTTGAGCGTCGTCACGCCACTTGGCAGGAACGGCCCGAGTGGCGCGGCGGCTCCGGTATTCAGTGCGGCGACGATCGAATACGGGATCGTTTTCTTGCCATCGCCGATGCCGTTGGCGAGGTAAACCGTCGTCCGCTCGAATGGCAGTTTCAGTTCGGTTGCGGTCTTCTCGGCCGCTTCGACGGCGGCAGAATCGAGGATGAGTTGATCCGCTTCCACGCTGATGTAGGCGTTGCGGCTTTTCGGCACCTTGACGCGGATACCGAGATCTTCGAGTGACAGCGTCGTGTCAAAATCGCGGTTGAGTTCTTCGGTCGTCGCCCCTGCCGCGAAGATCGCGTTGATTTTGCCCTTCTGTTTCAGCGTTTCTTGCAGAAACGAAAGTGGCACGAAGACGTTCAGTGGCACCGACGGGTTCGGTAAAAGTGAAAATGCATTCGCGTGATGCGCCGTGGGCAAAATCTGCGATACCGTAATCGGCAACG
>JAYSKW010000649.1:0-5674 GCA_043726085.1 Limnoglobus sp. | reverse complement strand
CTCGAAAAGCAACTCAAGCTCGAAGAAGAACGGCTTTCCCAGCAGAAATCGACGAACCGCCTCATCAAGGAAGAAGTCGGCGAAGCCGACATCGCCGCCATCGTCAGTCGCTGGACCGGCGTACCCGTGACGAAACTGATGGAAGGCGAAACCGAGAAACTCCTGCACCTCGAAGACGAATTGCATCGCCGCGTCGTGGGGCAAGAAGAAGCCGTCACCGCGATCAGCGAAGCGGTCATTCGGGCACGATCCGGGTTGAACGATCCGAATCGCCCCATCGGCAGTTTCATTTTCCTCGGCCCTACCGGCGTTGGCAAAACCGAACTTGCCCGCGCGCTGGCTGCGTTCTTGTTCGACGACGATCGCGCGATGATCCGCATCGACATGAGCGAGTACCAGGAACGCCACACGGTGTCGCGTTTACTCGGCGCGCCGCCCGGTTACATCGGACACGATGAGGGTGGTCAACTCACCGAAGCGGTGCGACGCCGACCGTACTGCGTCATTCTGTTCGATGAAATCGAGAAGGCCCACCCCGACGTTTTCAACGTGCTCTTACAAGTTCTCGACGATGGCCGCCTCACCGATAGTCAGGGGCGGACAGTCAATTTCAAAAACACGATCATCATCATGACGTCGAACGTCGGCAGCCAGCGAATTTTGCAATTTAAGGGCACGCACATCGGGGAAATTTACGACCGCATGAAGCAAGCGGTACTCGACGAACTCCGGAAAGCATTCCGCCCCGAGTTCCTGAACCGCATCGACGACATCATCGTTTTCCACACACTGACCGAGGCGAACCTGGCGAAGATTATCGACATTCAACTCGAACACCTTCGCGAACGGCTCCGCGATCGCAAGATCGTTCTGACGATATCCGACGAGGCCAAGTCGCATCTCGTGAAGCTCGGTTACGACCCCGCCTACGGTGCGCGGCCACTGAAGCGCGTTCTGCAAAAGGAACTCGAAACGGCACTCGGTAAGTCGCTGTTAAAAGGCGATATCCGCGACGGCATGACTGTGAAGGTCGATTACGACATGAGCCACGATGGATTGGTGTTTCGGCCCCAGTGATGGATCGTTATTGGATTTTCGACGATCTTTGCTGAATCGCAGCGTAAATCGTGCGTAACGGCAGGTTGGTTTTTCTCGCGATGCGAGCGCATTCCTCATATTCGGGCACGAAGATTGTGAAGCCGTCGCGCCAGCCGCGTTTAGCTTTAATCGTGCCCCATTCGGTGTCGATGGCGATCGTTTCGCGTTGCAACGTCGAGCGTTCGGCCTTCGTGCGGCGGATGCCGAAACTGCCGGTTTCCTGGAACAAGATCGTTTCGAGATCGTTGCGTTGGCTTTCGTGACAGATCACTGTCAGTAGTACGCCGGGGCGTTGTTTCTTCATTTGAATCGGTACTGCGAACACATCGAGCGCACCGGCGGCAAACAGTTTTTCGATGGCGTAACCAATGATTTCACCGGGGCAATCGTCGAGGTTCGTTTCGAGAACCGTCACCGTCTCCGCTTGGCTCCCGGACTGTCCCACCAGCAATCGCAACATGTTCGGTTGCTCGATCGGGTCTTTCGTTCCCGCGCCGTGGCCGATGCGTTCGATCGTCATCGCGGGAGTATCGACGTAATCCGTCACGACGCTGATGAGGATCGCCACGCCCGTTGGCGTTGCGAGTTCGCCGCGCACGGGGCACTTCGCAATCGGTACGCCTTTGAGCAATTCGGCGGTGCCCGGCGTGGGAACGGGCATAATTCCGTGGGCGCATTTCACCGTACCACTGCCGACCGCCACGGGCGACGAAGTGAAGCGGTCGGCACCGAGCAGATCTAAACCGACGGCAGCACCGATGATGTCCGCGATGCTATCGAGTGCCCCGACTTCGTGGAAATGCACCCGTTCGAGCGGCATCCCGTGTGCCACCGATTCCGCGAGAGCAACCTTGCGGAAGATCGTGCTCGCGAGTTCGCGCTGTTTCGGCGAGATCGCCGCCCTTGCCAGAATCGCTTCGATATCGGGCAGAAACCGATAATCTTCCTCGTCCTTCGCGTGGACGGTCACCTTCGTCGCGGCGAACCCGCATCGCTTCACTTTCTCGATTTCCAAATCGATCGGCAGGTTGAGCGATGCCAATGCCGTGCGAATCGCGGTCGCATCAACGCCCGCATCGATCACGGCACCGAGAACCATGTCGCCACTAATCCCGCTAAAACAGTCGAAATGTACGGTTCGCACCGATCGTCCTCCGAAACCGTTGCCGTGTGGCGGAACGCCGCGCACGGTTGCCGATTCTCGTCCTAAAATACTGTTACGGAATTTAACCTCAAGCGACTGGGAATGGAAATGATCCACGAGCCGAAGCTTCTCGAACGACTCGTCAGCCTGGCGCAACCCGATGGCGGTTGGGGTTACCGCGACGGTCAACCCGGCCACCTCGAACCGACCTGTTACGCATTGCTCGCGCTCGCGGCGGAACCGCAAAAGTACGCGGCCAGCATCGCGAACGGCTTACGTTCGCTGCAATCGCACGCGCAAGCCGATGGCAGTTTCCGGCTCACACGCGGCCGCCCGCAAGCGGTCTGGCCGACATCGATGGTGTTGTTCGCCAAGCACAGTACCGGCGTTCCTGCAATGGATTTGTCGCGAACAGCCGAGCGGTTACTTACGGTCGAAGGGCGAGTGCTGAAGGCCGACCCGGAAGTCGCGGACATGGTCGATATCGACGTACGTCTAATGGGCTGGCCATGGTCCGAAGATACGTTTTCCTGGGTCGAACCGACCGCGTGGGCGTGTTTGGCTTTGCGTGCCGTGGGTAAGGGCGATCATCCGCGAGTGCGGGAAGGTTTGCAGCTTCTGCTCGATCGAGCCTTTGAAACGGGCGGTGCGAATTATGGCAACCGCACGGTGCTCGGCAAGTCGACCGAACCGATTCCTGGTCCGACTGCGGTGCTACTAATCGCGTTGCAGGGGATCGCGGACAACCCGCGAATCGATGCGGCGAAGGGGTACCTCCGCGTTCATGCGGAACAAACGACCGACCTCGAACACCTCGCATGGATCCGCATCGCGCTGACGTGCCATGCCACCGACGCGACGACCGTGGCCGCGCTGACTCGCATCGACGCACGCATTCGCGAATCCCTGGAAATCGAGCTGAATGCCAGCATCGGCGAGGGCCTCGGGGCGGGGCCGTTGCGGGTGGCACTTGCGGCGATTGCGTTGAACGCGGATGTGCAGAACCCGTTCAAACTCTCCGATGGCGTGCCACTCCCGAGCGATGGCCCCGCGTTCGCGGACAAGGCGAACACCGCCGTCAAGAAGTCCGAAGCGCGCTCCTCCGGCGAGCGCGTCGGGCAGTTTTTCCGTGGCATCATGGTCCGGGGTATGAGCGCGCTGCGTGCGCTTCCTGCACAGTCCGGCGTCCACATTGGCAAGTGTGCCGCGTACGACGATACGATGCTCGCCGTGCTGAAAACGCAGTACGAATGCTTCCGCCAGAGCGTGCCGATCAAAGGCAAGCGAGTCGTGCTGAAGCCGAACCTCGTCGAGTATCACAAAGACAAAGTCATCAACACCGACCCGCGATTCGTCGATGCCGTCATCCGGTTGTTCCAGGAAGAAGGGGCCGCCGAGGTGATCGTGGCCGAGGGACCAGGACACTGGCGGAACGTGCAATTTTTGGTGAACGAAAGCGGCCTCGGCGACGTGCTTCGCAAACGCAACGTCCGGTTCGTGGACATCAATCACGACGAGCCGATCAAGATGCTAAACCTGGGGCGGACGACCGGACTGGAGTTCTTGTACCTTTCGCAAACCGTGCTGAATGCGGACGTGTTCGTGTCATTACCGAAGCTGAAGACGCACCACTGGGCGGGTGCGACGCTGTCCCTGAAGAACCTCTTCGGCACGCTACCGGGCATCTGTTACGGATGGCCGAAGAACGAACTTCACTGGCGCGGCATTCACAATAGCATCGTCGATATTGCCTGCACGCACACACCGCACCTCGCGATTGTCGATGGCATTATCGGCATGGAAGGCGATGGCCCGCTCAACGGCACGGCGAAGCCGTGCGGGGCGATCATCATGGGGAACGACCTCGTCGCGGTCGATGCGACGTGCTGCCGCCTGATGCAGTTGCAGCCGGAGCGCGTGCCGACAATCGTGCTCGCCACCGAGAAACGATTGGGCCATATGAGCGAGCAAAAGATCGTGCAACTCGGCGCGAGCATCGACGAACTCGCGACGTTTTTTAAACGCCCACCCGGCATCGAATCGCAACTTTTGAAAGAACCGGTGAAGGTTTGACCGGTTTCTGATACTGTTCGCAGTAGCACGATCTTTCGTTCTGTTGCGAGGCACGGTCATGTCTGAAGAGCGCGTATCAGTCGGTTCGAGTTACAAGGAAGCGATATTCGGTATCGCGGTTGGCGGTGCTGCAATTGGGATTATCGGCGGGTTATCGCTGCTTGCTTTCGAGCCAGAATGGGCGATCGGTGTAACGGGTGCCGGGTTAATTATGGGGCTACTCGCACTCGCACGCGGGTATGCCATCAGTCGGAAGCGCCGCTGGATAACGCCGACCGAGGAAGGCTTTCTCCTCGAAGATACGCGCGGCCAATTCGACTTCAGCGACGAGCAAATCTCGGACCTCGGCACGTGGGCAAAAACGCGATTCTCGAACGGCGTGCCCAACGCGGTCGAACGCAAAGGCAGCCTCGTGATTGCGGCAGAATCGTTCGCGGCCACGCTCGATTTTCGCTACATACTGGCACTCAACAAGATCGATCCGCTCGAAGAATTCCTCGAACGAAATCTCGTGCGGCTGACCGACGAAGCCAAGGCCAATCTGGCGAACGGCGACACGATCGAAGGTAAAGGCTGGACGCTCAATGCCAAGGAAATGGTCTGTACCGACGGTCGTGCGGCGAACAGTTTTCTCGTCAGCGACTTCACCGCCACCGATATCGTCGATGGCAAAGTGGCGATCTGGGTTCGCGGCGACCCGAAGCCCGTCGTCCGAATCGCCGCCGGTTCGCCGAATGCACTCGTGCTCGTTCGCGTGCTCGCAAAACAACTCGCCGAGAAAGGCCCCGTCGTCGAGGATGCCACGGGGCTGGGGCGGATCATTTTCGAGCGAGACAAGTCGACACAACGCGGACTTTTGGTGTTCTTGCTCGCGATTTTTGTATTAGCCGCCATCGGTGGTATTGTGCTCGCAATCGTCGAAAGTGGCAATCAACGAGACCACGCGGGCCTGTTTATTGGGATTGCACTTGCGGTTTTAGCACCGATCTTCTCGCTCCTGATTTGGTTCAACCGGATCAATATTTTTCGCTGCCATACCAACGGCGTCTGCTACATCAAAACGCGGTCCCGAAAAGAGATTACCTTCGAGGACGTGCGCGTCTTCACATACAACGCCGTGCGGAACTACTACAACGGGGCCTACACCGGCACCGTCATTTCGCTGAACTTTGAACCGGGCGAAGGTACCGAAGGCGATTCGATCAAGTACTCGGCGAACGTCAAAAATTCCGATGGCGAAATCGACAACCTCCGCGAACATGTGAGCCGCGTGATGGCCGGCCACATGCGGAAGCGGTTCGATGCGGGCCGACCCGTGCGTTGGACCGATGCGGTTCGTTTCATGGAAGATGGCCTGGA
>JAYSKW010000648.1:0-2344 GCA_043726085.1 Limnoglobus sp. | reverse complement strand
CCTTTGGGAAGGGCATCGAACGTGCGGTGCTTCGTCGACACGAACGCATCGCCCGTCGGCCCGCGTACAGGTGTCGCCGCCAGCGACAGCCCTTCGGTGATAATCGTCGGCAAGTCCTTCAATCTGTGAACCGCCACATCGGCACGGCCATCGAGAATCGCTTGCTGAATCGCCTTGGTGAACACGCCGAAGCCGCCCATCGCACTGAGTGCGGAGGCTTGATCACGGTCGCCGTGCGTTTCGATGAGTTGCAATTCCACCGGTTGCGGCGCAACGACGGGCCGCAACCGATCCGCGATGTGATTCGCCTGCCAGAGTGCCAAAGGGCTACCGCGTGTACCGAGTCGGAGTGCAGATTTCATGGAGTGAATCTTAGCACGGGCAGGTTGAACGACACCTTCGGAATGGAAATACGACTTCTCCGATGCTATCGAACGACTTCCTCGCTAAAATGATGCTTTTGCTACGGTCGTTCCGATTGACTGAGAGAATCGAACATGCGTCGTGCCGCACGGATGCGAACTTTCGGGGTTGAGTTTGTAGAACTCGAACGCCGCGACACGCCTGCGATTACCGTGCGGATCGATTACAGCCAAGACGCGAGCGACTTTTTTAACGATCCGGCACGAAGGGTCGCCATCGAACGCGCGACTTCGACCGTTGCCAGTCGATTCGGCGACACGCTCACCGCGATTGTGCCATCGGGCACCAACATCTGGACTGGCTCCGTTTTTAATGCGATCTCCAACAACTCTTTCACGCTCACCAACCCGATCGTCAACGCGAATGAAATCGTGCTGTTCGTGGCGGGTGGCGGTATCAGTGGCACTGAACTGGCCGTCGCTTCGGGCGGTTCGTTTACGGCCAGTGGATCGACCGACTGGTTGAACGCGGTGCGGGCACGTGGTCAGGCAGGGGCGTTGGCGTCGAACGGAACCGACGTCTCGCCGTGGGGCGGCTTCATTTCGTTCGATTCCAGCGTGTCTTGGAACTTCGGCTCCACCGCAACGGGGAATAATCAGTACGATTTTACCGGCGTGGCCGAACACGAACTACTTCACATCCTCGGCTTCGGTCTCGGCGACCGTGCCTTCGACCGTTGGATCGTGAATGGTGCATTCGCGGGGCCGAGTGCGGTTTCGGTTTACGGGTCTGCCGTGCCTTTGAATTCGGAGCGCGATCACTGGGCACCCGGCACGACTTTCGGCGGTCAGTCGGCCATCATGGTATCTTCGATACCGGCCGGTACGGATCGCACCGTCACCGAGTTAGACTACGCCGCCATGCGCGACATCGGCTGGCAGGTAACGAGCATCGTCCCACCGATCGTACCACCAATTATCCCACCGATTGTACCCCCGCCAGTGGCACCACCGGGCGCAACAGTGCGGTTCATTGTTGGGTCCGGTACGGGCCGACCGGATTCGGTTTCGACGATCAGTGCCACCGGCGCGACAATTGCAACGGTCGCGCCGTTCTTCGGTAGCACGAGTGGTGGGGTCCGCATCGCTTCGGCGGATTTCAACGGCGATGGCGTCAAAGATGTCGTCGTCGGTAGCGGGCCAGGAACGCCGACCCGCGTGCGGATCCTCGATGGCAAAACGTTGACGCAGTTGTTCAGTGTCGAGCCGTTTGAAACCGCATTCATCGGCGGCGTGTACGTGGCGGCGGGCGACGTGAACGGCGATGGCACGCCCGATTTGGCGGTCGCACCCGATGAAGGCGGCGGGCCACGAGTGCGAGTGTTCGATGGCAAATCGTTTGAAGTGATCGCAGACTTTTTCGGGATCGACGACCCGAAATTTCGCGGCGGCGCACGTCCCGCAATCGGCGACATCAATGGCGACGGCGTCGGCGATCTCGTCGTAGCCGCTGGCTTCGGTGGCGGGCCGCGCGTCGCAGGCTACAACGGAAAATCGCTGGGCGCCGGTGTACCCGTGAAGCTATTCGGAGACTTCTTCGCCTTCGAGCAATCGTTGCGGAATGGAATTTTCGTCGCCATCGGAGATCTCGATGGCGATGGGAGAGGCGAGGTAATCGCCGGAGGCGGACCGGGTGGTGGCCCGCGTGTGACGGCATTCTCCGGACGATTATTGTTGGCAAATGCGACGACGCCGATCGTCAATTTCTTCGCAGGCGACACCAACTCGCGGGGCGGCGTGCGAATCGCAGTTGCAAATCTCGACGACGACAACCGCGCCGATCTCATCGTCGGTTCCGGCGAAGGCGACGGCTCGCAAATCACCGGTTACTTGGGCCGCTCGATCGGTACGGCATCCCCACAATTCGACTTAGACTTTACCCCTGGCTTCAGCGGCGGGGTTTTCGTGGGGTGATTGCGTTC
>JAYSKW010000647.1:0-1237 GCA_043726085.1 Limnoglobus sp. | reverse complement strand
CTTCCAAAATTCGATGGTCGAAAAGGGCGTGCGCTGGGAGATGGTCCAGACGCGCGACACGATCGACGACAAACACCCTCGCTATAACGCGAAGTCGGCACTGGCGAAAACGGTGCGCGTGACCGATGGCAAAATGGTCTTCGGAGACATGCCCGAAGGCGGCGACAAATGCGTGGCGCACTCCAGCACGAACATGAGTTGCATCGCGTGCCACAGTGCGTGGAATCCGAGTTGCTTCGGGTGCCATTTGCCGCAACGCGCGAACATGAAGATGCCGAACCTGCACGCCGACGGCAACGTGAACCGCAACTATACGTCGTACAATTTTCAGACGTTGCGCGACGATGTGTACATGCTGGCCCGCGATGGCGATGCGACGGGCAACCGCGTCAACCCGGCACGCTCGTCGTGTGCCATTCACGTGGGAAGTTACAACGGCAACCGCGAGAATATCTACGTCCAACAGCAGACGATTTCCGGCGATGGCTACGGTGGTACCGCGTTCAGCACGAACGTGCCGCACACCGTTCGCGGTCGCGGTTGGCGCGAAACGAAACAATGCACCGATTGCCACGTTTCGCAGGCGAACGACAACAACGCGATCATGGCGCAACTGCTGATGCACGGCACGAACTACCTGAACTTCATCGGCAAATTCGCGTGGGTGGCGGCCGGGGAAGAAGGCATTTTCGCCGTGACCGTGACCGAGCAACAGGAGCCGCAAGCCGTTATCGGCAGCGAGCTACACCGGACTGCGTTCCCGGATAGTTACTCGAAACACGTCATCGGTGGCAACGTGCTGAAACAGGCGTTCGAACACCCCGGACGCGATATTTCGTTTGGCCTGATGAAGCCGTTCAAGACGAGCGAAGTGCTTCAGGTGCAGGCCCGTGGCGAGTATCTGTATGCGGCGTGCGGCGAACATGGCGTGCGGGTATTCGACATTGCGTTCATCGACAACAAGGCGTTCGCCGAGCGGATTACCACGGCTCCCGTGTCGCCGATGGGGCAGAAGTTTTACGTCGAAACGAAGAACGCGCAGTACGTCGCCACGCCGACCACGGTGGCCGTCGATCCGACGCGAAAAATGAACCCGGCGAACAAGGAACAACCCGTTCACTCGATCTTCGCGTACCTGTACGTTGCCGACAAAGAAGAAGGCTTAATCCTGATCGGGGCGGGAACGACGATCGACGGCAACCCGATCAATAACTTCCTGAAACGCGCACTCACGTTC
>JAYSKW010000646.1:0-3836 GCA_043726085.1 Limnoglobus sp. | reverse complement strand
CCATATTATTTTGGCATCATCGGTGGGCGGGACATCACCGGATTCGTCGGGCCGCTCATATCGACCATCAACCCTTTGACGTTCTTGGCCTCGATCTCTTTCGTGTAAAGTCCCATTTTTTCAGGTGTGAAGTTCTTGACGCCGACTTGCGTCGCCCAACGTGAAACGTTTGCGGTCATACCACCTGTTGCGGGCGTCACCGTCATAGTGAAAGGGCTTTCGGGTGGGCCGAACTGGATCGATTCGGCGGCAATGCTCACAGCGCCGCCGTTCTTCCAGCCTGCGGGGAGATCCCACTCGGGAAGTCCCTTGAACCCTTTCGGGAAGCGCACGGTCTTGAACAACTTTTCGAGGTCGGCCACGTACGGCGTCAGTGCGTCAGACTTTCCGCCCAGTTTGAAGAACCACTGCGGTTCGTCGCTCGGGAAGATCGCCCCAACGATGCGGTAGTCGCCGGTGGTTGCCACTCCAGGTGCGCCGGCGTCAACGGGTTTGGTATCGTCCGCTTTCGGTACGGTGTAAGTTTTCGTCTTATCCGAATCACCGCAGCCGATGAGCGTGGACAACGCAACGACGACGATTGCCGTGAAGATTCGCATGAATGTACCTTGTTCAGCAGCCGATGAGCGGCGGTGGTGGGCTTATAGTATTGTCCGCACAATCCCGCATTGCGTCAACGCGAAATCGCGAGACCGTGCTTTCACTCAATTATAGCGTTCGGCGGAGTTCGTGGACGACATCGCCATCTTGAACGAGCACGAGATCGGCCATGCCGAGGAACAAACCGGTGCCGACGATGCCAGGAATCGCTTGCAGGGTGGCATCAAGTTCGACGGCATTCGCGATCGGCTTCACGACCGCGTGTAAGATCGGGTTGCCGTTATCGGATAGCACTGGGCTGCCATTTTCCGTGAGGATTTCCGATGGCATTCCGAGCTTAGCCAAGTGATGTTGCACGAACTTCACCGCGAACTGTAGAACTTCGATCGGCAGTTTGCCGCGCGAACCGAGTTGGCCGACGCGCTTCTCCGCAATCCGTTCCGGGCCGATTAATATCACCAGCTTTTTCGACGCGGCCGCCACGATCTTTTCGCGTACCAGCGCCCGGCCATAGCCTTTGATCATGTTCAGTTTCGAGTCGACTTCATCGGCTCCGTCGAAGGTATAGTCGAGCGGCAACGTGTTGCCAAGTTCGACGAGCGGGATGCCGAGCGAGGTCGCCATCGCCGCAATCTTGTTCGAGGTCGGCACGCCAGCGACCTTCAGCCCCGCCTGAACGCGAGCGCCGAGGCCACGTAGAAATCGCTCCGATGCCGCCCCCGAGCCGAGGCCAATGGTCATGCCGTCCGCGACGAGCCGCAGTGCCACATCGACGTTGGTCATGATCGCTCGCGTGGAAGAAGGTACCGGGGTATGAACATCATTTTATTTAGAGCCTAGGCAGTAAAGTGTACCCTTGTCGGTGCCGACTAGCAAACAGTCGCTCGACACAGCGGGCGAGCCGGTCACTTCGCTATCGAGGTTTAGCACCTGAACCTTGTTGCCGGTTTTCAGATCGAGCACGTAAAACTGCCCTTCGCTCGAAAGGCAGCCAACGTATACGCGATTGCCCACGATGATCGGCGAGCCATCGACGTTGCCATCGGTGAGGTAGCTCCAGCGTTCCTGACCGGTTTCGCGATCGAGTGCGTAAATCTTCTTGTCGCGGTTGCCGACGACAACCAGTTTTTCGCTGACGGCAGCGGAGGAATAGAACGGCTGCTGCCGTCGCATCGCCTCGAAACTCCAGAGTTTCTTGCCGTTCTTCACGTCGATGGCAATCATCTGATTCGACATGGTGCCGACGAACGCTTCGTTGCCAATCAGCGCCGCCGTCGCGCCCGCCTGCCCGCCGATTTCGACGTTGCGAATTTCCTTACCGGTGTTGGCATCGACCACGTGCAAGATGCTGTCGCACCCCGCCACGAAGGTCATGTCGTCCTTGACCGCCGGCGTGCCGTTCACGGGGCCATCGATCTTGAACTCCCACACTTTCTTGCCTTCAGCGGATACGCAATACAGCGTCGAATCGTGCGAGCCGAGCAGGATGTTTTCCTTATGGAAGTTGACGCCCGCCACGATCTCGCCCATCGTCTCGAAGGTCCAGACGAGTTTGCCGTCGGTAGCGTTGAAGCAGTGCAGTTTTCCATCGGAATCGCCGACGTAGACGCGATTGTTTCGCACGCCTGGCGAGGCTTTGAGCGGCGCGCCGACCGGCGTCTTCCAGATTTGTTTGCCAGTCTTCAGGTCGAGCGCGTAGACGTGTTTGTCGGTCGAAGCCACGTAAACGACGCCATCGACGATGGCCGGTGCGCCCTCGATCGCGTTGCCCGTTTTGAACGTCCAACGCTCCTGAAGTTGTTCGGGAAGCGTCGCCGTAGCAGAGCCGGTCATCTCGGCATTGGCTCGAAATACCGGCCAATTCGCGGCTTTGTCTTTCGCGGGCACGTCGGCAGAGCGCACGGTCCCCACGACGGCGAGCACTAAGATTGACAAACTGCGAAGGAGAATCCGAAACATGCGTCGCTCCTGAAAGTGGTATCACCAAGCCGCACGGTAGATGCTGAGGATGTCGGTTTCCGTAACGTGGCGGGGGTTGAAGCGTGCCGTCCATTGCTGGTTGGCTTCTTCGGCTAACAGTGGCAGGATACTCTCGCTGACGCCGCATTCCTTCAGCGATGTCGCCAACCCCGCAGCGCGTACGAACGCCGACACGCGGTCGGCGAGTGGCTTTGAACCACCGAAGATTTCTGCGTATCGTGCCTCGGCAACCACCGCGTTGAAGCGGATCACGTGCGGGAGCATCAGGCCGATGGCGGTGCCGTGCGTGATACCGTAATGTGCGGTCAGCGGGTTTGCGCAACTGTGGCAGACGCCGAGCATCGCGCCTTCGATCGCCATGCCTGCGAAGTGCGAGCCGATCTGCATGGCGGCCCGCGCCAACAAGTGATTCGGCTGCGTAAGCACGATCTCGAAATTCGGTTCGAGTTCGCGCCACGCGGCGAGCGAATGAGCACGCGAAATCGGGTTGGCTTTCGTACTGACGTACGATTCAATTGCGTGGGCAATCGCATCGATCCCCGTGACGGCGGTAACAGTTCGCGGCTGGGACAGCGTCACTTCCGGATCGAGGATCGAGATGCGGAACGCCGCCTTTTTATCGCCGCACGCCATCTTCATGTGCGAAGACGCATCGGTAATGAGCGCGTAACTCTGGGCTTCACTACCAGTGCCAGAAGTGGTGGGCACCCCGATCGAAGGCAGCATCGGTTTCGTCGCGCGGCCGTGGCCTTTGTAGTCGGCCATTTTTCCGCCGTTGGTCAGCAGGAAGTTGATGCCCTTCGCACAGTCCATCGACGAACCACCGCCGACGGCAACGATCAGGTCGATCGCGTGTTGCCGCGCGCGTTCGACACCATTTTGCACTTCGACATCGGTGGGGTTCTCTTTCACGCCATCGAACGTCGTGACGTAAAGCCCGGCCTCGCGTAAGGATGCCACAGCGCGTTGCGGGTGGCCGACGTGTTCCAGACCGGGATCCGTGACCATAAGAACGCGCAAACCGCCGAGGGAACGTGCGAGTTCCCCCAAGCGGTTCATACCACCGGCTTCGACGATCACCCGGCCGAGCGGTTGGTAGTCGAACGGCGCGAACCCGGCATCATGCGATGGCGAGCGCACGCTGCTTGTAGAGGTGGGTGAAAAGGTTTCCTTCATGCGGCTGGTCCCAGGTCAACCGGTTGGTTGGCAGCGGGCCGATATTCAGCCGCTCAATGTTCGAGCACGCCATCGCTTCG
>JAYSKW010000645.1:0-1881 GCA_043726085.1 Limnoglobus sp. | reverse complement strand
GAAGCCGGTCGATCTCAGTCGGTGTATGTCGCCGATTAAAAATCAAAACGGCATCGGGATGTGTAACGCCTCGGCGACCGCGAACGTGTTAGAGGCGTGTCGCCGAATGGCTGGCTTGACGCACTTCGACCTGTCGGCGGGCGATTTATATTCGCGAATCAACGGGGGCAGAGACAACGGTTCGTTGCCGGAAGACGGGTTGAAGATCGCGATGCAAGAGGGTATCGCAACGACCGACCTCGTGGACTACTTGCACTGGCGAGGCGAGATCCAGACGCCAGAGGTTATTGCGAGCCGCAAGCGTAACCGCACCCTCGAAGCCTTGTGGTGCCCGACGTTCGAACACGCGGCGTCGGCTTTGCAGCAAGGATATTTCCTCGATACTGGGGTGTTTTGGTCGGATCGCGACCCGGTCGATTCGCAAGGATGGCTCGCCAATCACGGTTCGGGTAACCGTGGCGGCCATGCGATCGCCGGTTGCGGTCTGATGCTCAAAGACGATGGAACGTGGGGCATCAAAATCGCGAATTCGTGGACGACGGCCTGGGGCGTCAACGGGTTCGGTGTCATGCCGGAACAGCGTTGTATCGAAGGGACGCAAAACTTCCGGTGGTGGGCGATCCGCTCTGTCGTGCAAGAGGCGGGCGACCTGCCTGTTCCGAAGTTCGAATAGGGGGTAGAGCGTGAGCGATCTATTTGAAGATTTTGAGCCGCTGTTGGTGATGTCGGCACCTCGTTCGCCGCAATGGCCGCACGTGCGGGCGAACCACTTGGCATCGCACCCGAAGTGCGTCTATTGCGGGTCGCCGAAGAATCTCAACGTCCATCACATGAAACCGTACCACTTGTTCCCGACGTTGGAGCTCGAGTCGAGCAACTTGGTGACGCTGTGCGAAGGCGGCCCGATAAATTGTCACTACCTGATCGGTCATTGTTTGGCCGGTTGGTCGTCTTGGAACCCGGCTATTCCGGGCGCAATTGCCGCGTTTCATGCGTTCGTTGCGAAGGCCAAGGGTCAAGCCCTTGGCGATTCTGGGTTAACGACCCGCGAATTCGATATTGGGGGTGAGTCGTAATGCGAAGTAACTTCCCATGGGAATCGATCCCGAAGTACGTGCTGATCGGCATCGTTGGCGTATACTCGATGGTCGGCGCGTACAGTTGCGCGAAGGCCCGTGCTGAGGATCATCCGTCGTATGCGAGCGTCGTTCGTCGCGTGGCGGATGGCGAAACGTTCGTCGTCTACGCGGGCGTGACGATGCCGACGGCGTCAGAAGTGAACGCGGTGCGGGTGGACGCGATACCCGGCGAACCGAAGGGCGTCTACGACTGTTTTTGCAAGGACGGCACGCCGCGGATGGTGTCGCGAGTGTCGCCGACTATAACCGCGGCACCGCCGGTTATAGTCAAGCCGCCTGTCACGATAACCAAGCCGCGCCGCGTTGTGATTACGGGCCTATACTACGACCAATATCCCGACGGGCACCTCGTCGCGTGCCCCGTCTGAAACTGATCCGCCTGCCGCAGTTCGCGGCACTCACTCAAAGGTTTCTGTATGTTCGACTCGCTAAAAGTCATCCGTTTGTTCCGGCATGCGTATGCCGCCGCAGAAAGCCAAAGCTTCGAAGCGATCCTGGCGTCCGCGCAAGATATTGCAGCGTTTCTCGGCTACGGGCCGGAAGCGGCGGAAGTTGTCGCGATCGCCAACGCGGTCCGTGCGGGCGACATCAACGAGGTCCTGTTGAACTTCGGCGATCTGGCCGTTCTGCTCGCAAGGCACTTTGCGTCTGCCCCGACAACGATGGCTACGGGCACACCGGTTTCGGCAGAGGACGAGATCGAAGTGGTCTGTCGCTATCTCGAACAGCCGCAGGGTAGCGC
>JAYSKW010000644.1:0-7663 GCA_043726085.1 Limnoglobus sp. | reverse complement strand
CAAATTCCGAGCGGCGAACGTAGCTGTGGCCGCGTTTGGTGAGTGTGGCGGCGTCGGGCGAAGGCATTTCCATACGCCGATTATACGCGCCCCACGCCGAAAACCGAGACGAGTCATTGCCAGTTCGATTTGCGGAATCGGAAAGTTTCGTCCATCACGCTTCAAACCGACCGTACTGGTGTAAACTCAATAAGGCCCGCAACTGTTCTGCACACCTGGAAAGCGGAAATGCAATACCCGATGTCTCGTCGCGATTGGCTCGTTCGCTCGTCGAATGGCTTCGGCGCGATGGCGTTCGCATCGCTGTTCGGCGATACGGCACACGGGGCCGCGAATCCACCGCACTTTGCGGCCAAGGCGGATCGCGTCATTTTCCTGTACATGGATGGCGGGCCATCGCAGGTCGATACGTTCGACCCTAAGCCGCGGTTGACGAAGGAAAACGGCCTGCCCTTCAAGATGAAAAAGGAGCCGACGCAGTTCAACAACAACGGCAACACGCTCGGCAGCCCGTGGAAATTCGCCCAACATGGCAAGTCCGGGTTGTGGGTCAGCGATCTGTTCCCGCATGTGGCAACGTGTGCGGACGATCTCGCCGTGGTGCGTTCGATGGTGTCGAATTTCTCCGAACATACGAACGCGAATTACTTCTTTCACACGGGGAACGGCCAGCAGGGGCGGCCGAGTATGGGGTCGTGGGTGAACTACGGGCTGGGTTCGGAATCGAACGAACTGCCGGGCTTCGTCGTCCTCGGTAGCGGGATGATTCCGCCGGGTGGCCTCGATTGCTTCGGCAACGGCTTCTTGCCCGCCACCTATCAAGGGTCGATGTTCCAGAACGGCGCGCGGCCCGTGGCGGACCTCACGCCACCCGACGGCGCGGCGAAATCGCAGAAGGCGAAGCTCGCACTCATCCGCAAGCTCGATGCCGCTACGCGGGAACGCACGGGACCGAACGACGCGATCGATGCCGCGATTGCCAACTACGAACTCGCCGCGCGAATGCAGATGGCTGTGCCCGACGTCTACGATCTTTCCAAGGAAACCGCTGCGTTAAAAGCCTCCTACGGCATCGGCGACGCGAAGACGGATATTTACGGCAAGCAGTGCCTGATCGCACGGCGACTCGTCGAACGCGGTGTGCGCTTCGTCGAATTGCTCTGCCAAAACCTCGGCCACGACCGTTGGGACCAGCACGCCAACTTGAAGAAGGGCCACGATGACAACGCACTGGCAGTGGATAAACCGATTGCGGGATTGCTCAAGGATTTGAAGGCGCGCGGTATGCTCGACCGGACGTTGGTGATCTGGGGCGGGGAGTTCGGTCGCACACCGTTCGCCCAAGGGAGCAATGGCCGCGACCACAACCCGTTCGGCTTCAGCCTCTGGATGGCGGGCGGCGGCACGAAGGGCGGCAGCGTCTACGGCGCGACCGACGAATTCGGTTACCACGCCATCGAAAACAAAGTGACGATGCACGACTGGCACGCCACAATCTTGCACCTGCTGGGCATGGAACACACGAAGCTCACCGTCCGCTTCGGCGGGCGCGACATGCGACTCACCGACGTCCACGGCGAAGTCGTGAAGGGCGTGCTGGCGTAGAGTTGGGGAAAGTGGGGATTCGCAATTGGACACATCCTTTGCAGGTAGCAGTTTCGGACCTGTCAGGACCGAAACTGGCCCGCGGTTCAATAACTGAACCCGGCAATTAGCCCGACGATGGGGATCCGTGCCCAGTAGCGGTCGGAGAATCCGGCCCCGCAACCGAGCTTTAGCCCGAATTGTCCGTGAAGGCGCTCGCCGAAACGGTGTCGCCAGAGCATGTCGAAGTCGAGTGCAATCACGCCGACGGAGTTTGTGCCATTCCCACGCCAGCTAGTCGGGATGCCATAATAAACGTCGATGCCCGGTCGTACGCAGAGCGCATTCGACCGACTTGCGAACACATCGGCATCGGCGCGAACGCCGACGAACACCATCGGGACGATCACGTAAACGCCCGCACCTGCTTCAAGCCACGCATTCGATTCGCCGATGCGGCGCTGCACACGCAGTGCGGTCGGCAACCCGAAGGTGATGTCCGACCGCCATGGACTTTCGGCGAGAGTCAGTTTCGGGGCTGCGTCCAGTAGCGGATCGGCGGCACGCGGCGCAGGCTCGGACGCGGGCAAAAGTGTATCGGCCGCTCCCGCATTCGCAACGAGTGGCACGAAAAACGCCAGCCACAATATGACGCAGCGTATTGAAACCATCGCAATTATTTACATCAACACGTGAGTAACTGGCTCGCAATATCTTATGCTGCTCATGAGTGAAAGCCCAAACGTAACCGCTCCAAATTCTCTGAATTTCGACACCATAAGACACAAGCGAAAGAAATGAATTTAAAAGGAATTCTTACCTTCGCCCGTGGTTTTCAAAAAAAATCCGTCTATATAACTCATCATTTTGTATCATCTTACGTCGATAACACGTTAGCTAGAGAATAATCATTACTAGACAGATCAACTTAGTGTCGATATGCTTCCGGTGTGGAAGTGAACTAAGTTTATCAAGAAGGTGATGTATGCCGCGATTCCTGCATCTGCCCGCACTGATCTTGGCCGTCGTGGCCGTCTGTTGTTCTTCGTGTGGCAAGCCCGACAACCGCAAGTCGACCTTTGTCGTTTCAGGGAAAATTCTCGATGGCACGAAGCCGCTCGCGAATGTGTCGGTCGTGTTTCACCCCGTTAGCGAGGATGGCCCGAAGCCGCGAGGCAAGACCGATGCCGACGGCGCGTTCTTGCTAACGACCTACGACACCGCCGATGGTGCCCCGGCGGGCGAGTATCGCGTTACGCTCGAACTCTGGCTGGCTGGTCGCCCCGATGAAGGCCCATCGAACCGGCTCCCCGCTAAGCTCGCAAAACCCGAATCGTCCGGGTTTCAAACAACCATCCGTACCGGCTCCAACGATCTGACGCCATTCAACGTCAAGAAGTAATTTCAACAACCCGTTTTCAGGAGATACTCGAATGTCCTCGTTAAAGTTTCGTAAAGGTTTTACGCTCATCGAACTGCTGGTTGTCATCGCGATTATCGCGATTCTTATCGGCTTGCTTCTTCCGGCGGTGCAGAAGGTGCGTGAGGCGGCGGCTCGAACGCAGTGCATTAACAACCTCAAGCAGTTGGGCCTGGGATTCCACGGCTATCACGATCAAAATGGCTCGTTACCGAGCAACATTCGTCCGAGCACGACCAGCACGGTGCGCGTCCGCTGGCTGACATTTATTTTACCGCAACTCGAACAGGATAACCTATACCGGAACATCAATCAGACGGTGAACTGGTCGGACCCGCTCAATACGCCGTTCACCGGTTCACGATTGAAAGTGATCGAATGCCCCTCGGCACCGAACGGGCAAATCCTCGACGGCGCACCGCCACCGGAAGCCTGGGCACCGATAGTCGCCAACGGAGATTACTCGGGGTTTTACGGCGTCGATCCGCAACTCGTCACGCTTGGCCTCGTACCCGCGAATTCGGGTCGCGTCGATAATGGGGCGATCTCGAAGTCGGTGAAATTGAACTTCGGCAGTTTCACCGATGGCTTGTCGAATACACTCCAACTGACGGAATCGGCAGGGCGACCGAACCAGTATCGCAACGGGAAACTGGTGCTGACTGCGAACGGCAACAATCGCGTCAACGGTGGCGGTTGGGCGCGGCCCGCGTCGGAGTTAAACTTGCTAAAAGGCGCATCCGCCGATGGTTTGACCATCCCCGGCCCGAACGCGATCAACGTGACGAACGGCGAAGCGCTCGGCACCTACACCGCACCCAACGGCCATCCCGTTTACGGAGTCGATGGCACCGGCCAGATCTACGGCTTCCACAGCGGCGGCGTCAACGCCCTCATCGGCGACGGCTCTGTGCGATTCCTGCGTCAAACGATCGACATCAGTGCGCTCGCCGCTCTGGTCACACGCAACGGCGGCGAAGTGAACATCGAGTGAATACGGGCAATCGGAAGCCTCACGCGCTCCGCTACGCAAAACCTCAGCGTCGCGGCTATTTTCGATCCTACGTCGTTGAGAACTTTACCGCACGGGTCATGGCGACGGGGTAGGGGGCTTCCCATTCGCATTTTTCGTTCGTGACGGGGTGAACGATCGACAATTTCCAGGCGTGAAGTGCGAGTCGGCCGATCGAACTGCCGACTTTGCCGTACATGGTGTCGCCGATGACGGGGCAGGCGATTCCTGCGAGATGGACGCGGATTTGATGCTTGCGGCCCGTGACGAGTATGACTTCGAGTAGCGAATACCGACCTTGCTGTGCGAGTACGCGGTATTGGCTGATCGCTCGTTTCGCGCCGTCTTCGTCGGGATGCGTCTTGCGAACGCGGAAGTCGCTGCCCTCTTTTAAGTGGTCGTCGATTGTGCCTTCGCGCGGGTTCGGCGTGCCGACGACGAGTGCCAGATACGTCTTCGTCGTCGTGTCCCAAGTCGCTTGCAACTGATCGCGAATAGTCGGCGTGCGGGCGAACAATAGTACGCCAGAGGTTTCGCGATCGAGGCGATGCACGACGTACGGTTTTCCCGCTTTCCGTGCGATCAGGTGCGATTGCAATCGGGCGAACGCGGTGTCGATCTTCTCTTCGTCGGTGGCCACACTCAACATGTCGACCGGTTTATTCACCGCAATGAGGTGTGCGTCTTCAAAAAGGATTGGTACGGTGCAACGCAGAAGGGGCCGCTGCCCGACACTCACCGTGTCGGTCGGTTGCAGGCGATGATCGAACTGCGTGACCGAATCGCCGTTTACGAACACTCTCCCGCTTTGAAGAAGCACCTTGACCTTCGTGCGACTCATCGCAACGAGAACGGTCGTCAACCACGCCAAAAGCAAAGCGTCGGCGGGCGGCGCGGGAAGTTTTTCGCTCATCATCACGGGGTTCGTTTCGCCTCAACTAGAATCCCTTGGTTATACGATTCTCCCGTTTTTGGGTACAGTCGCGATTTCAAATTGCGGACCTGGGAGTCGAACCCAGATACAAGGCTTATGAGACCCCGCCGAGCGCCGGCCCGTCCGCAGTGGTGATGGTGGGGGTCGAACCCACACTGTGCGGTTTCTGAGACCGCAGCCTCTTCCGATTGGGCTACATCACCGCGATTCATCGCACAGGTGGGAGTCGAACCCACACACACCAATGTTTAAGATTGGTCGCTCTTCCAGTTGGCGTACCGTGCGTTCATTCCCCAAAGCGCCTGGCGGGAATCGAACCCACGCCGCAACCATGGCAAGGTCGCGTGCCGCCACTACACCACAGGCGCATTTCTTACCGCCGACATTGAGGCCCGAGGGACTCGAACCCTCACTTTCCGGTTAAGAGCCGGAAGTGCTGCCGCTAACACCTGAGCCTCGTTTCAAACTCACAACTGTCCACTCATAACTGATAACTATTGTCGGTAACAAAAAGTAGTTGACAGTGAATCGTTGCTCGTTGAGAGTGGCCAAATACCCCGTAGGGGAATTGAACCCCTGTTGCCGACTTGAAAGGCCGGTGTCCTGGCCGCTAGACGAACGGGGTGCAATTTTTCGCCGGTAAACGGAACCGGCCAGGGGTTGTCCCCTGGCCGGTTGCAATTCTGCAAACAGTATGGGGTCAGGTGCGGAACGTAAGCGTGCTTCGCTCGACCAGTCGTTCGGTTTTGGTTTGTAAGGTAGCGTGCATGTTCGTGTGAAGTTTGTGGCCCGTGTCGGTTCGATTGCCTCGTACGTTAATTAGGACGCGGGATTCTCTCGGTGGTTCGCGCGAGTTTTGAATTTCTTTCGAGGTCGGTCATGTCGAGTCTCACGCAGGACGAAACGCACATCGGTCGGGCACTTGCGCTGGCCGCACGCGGTCTCGGTGCGGTCGAGCCGAACCCGATGGTCGGTGCCGTTGTGATGGCGGTCGATGGGCGGATCGTCGGCGAAGGCTGGCACCAGCGGTTTGGTGATGCCCATGCCGAGGTGAATGCGTTTACAGAGGCGGGCGAGCGAGCGCGGGGCGGTACGCTGTTCGTTTCCCTCGAACCGTGTTGTCATTTCGGCAAGACACCACCGTGTACGACGGCAGTGATTGCCTCCGGTGTGCGGCGCGTGGTGGTGGCGATGCTCGACCCGTTTCCGAAGGTGGCAGGTGGCGGCGTGGCACTATTGCGTGAGGCGGGGATCGAAGTCGTGGTGGGCGTTCGCGAAGCCGAGGCGAGGGCGTTGAACGCGCCGTTCCTCAAGCGTATCGCCACGGGGATGCCTTGGGTTCACCTGAAATGGGCGATGTCTCTCGATGGCAAAATCGCGACGCGAACTGGCGATTCGCAGTGGATTAGCGGGAATGAATCGCGTGCCGTCGTGCACGAACTGCGCGGGCGAATGGATGCGATCCTCGTCGGGCGTGGCACCGTTGTCGCCGACAATCCGCTGCTCACGGCACGCCCAGCTGGCCCACGGGTGGCCAAACGTATCATCATTAGCGCATCGGGAGAACTGCCTGAGCGGTGCCAGCTGCGCGCCACAGCACGTGAGATTCCCACGCTGATTTTCACTGAGAATGAAGCGATATTACGCGGCTGGAAGGACGATGGCTGCGAGGTCGTCGGGCTTCCGATGTCGCTAGAAGCGATTATGCGAGAACTGGGCCGACGCGAAATGACGAACGTGCTCGTCGAAGGTGGGGCAGGGCTGCTCGGCTCGTTCCTGGATGCGGGCCTCGGCGACGAGGTTCACGCCTTCATCGCGCCGATGCTCATCTGGGGTCTCGGCGCACCATCACCGATTCAGGGCGAAGGCACACCGACACTCGCGAACGCCCGTCGACTGGTGCCGATTCATACGCGATCCTGCGGACCGGACACATACATCCAGGCCCGATTCGGTTTTGAGAAGAGAAGTTAACCATCCTTCATCCTTCGTCCTTCACTGTGTCGGGTAGGCTTGTTTGTGCCACTCGATGGCGGCTCGAATTCCTTCCTCGAAGCCGATGGCGGGGGAGTAACCGAGGACTGTGCGAGCTTTCGCGATGCTGAAATCGAGATTCAACCCGGCGAACTTTACCGTCGATTGCGTGATACGTGGCGGGTTCGGCTTGTTTTTTTTGCGGAAGGCACGCTCGCGCCAGTTCGCCGTCCACCACGCCACGAACAACGGCACCGAGCCACGCGGTCGCGGGAGATTCATTCCGTCTGCGACGGCCTCGAAGAATTGTCGTTTCGAGACGAGTTCGCCATCGTTGATGTTGAACACTTCGCCGACGGCACGCGGATTGTCGATGCTGAGGAAAATCGCATCGACGATGTTCCCGACGTAAGTCGTGTTCAGCGCAGTGCAGCCGCGCGACACGTAGATGACGGTTCGTTCGCGTAGCCGTTCGATCATTCGCGGTAACAGCGTTCGGTCGCGCGGTCCGTAGATGAACCCCGGTCGCAAGATCGTCACCGGCACGGCGAAATCGCGAACGTAGCTGAGCGCGACCTTCTCGGCTTCGACCTTCGTTTGCGTGTAGCCATCGATGTGGTCGAGCGGAAGCGGCTCGGATTCATCCGTCCCGTAGTGGTGGCGGGCTTTGTACACGCCCGAACTCGACACGTGTACGAAACGCTGGAGCGGCTTACCCTTTACGGCTTCGAGTAAAATG
>JAYSKW010000643.1:0-1698 GCA_043726085.1 Limnoglobus sp. | reverse complement strand
GCGGAGTTGCGCCGCGGGCCGGGGTTCGCGTTTGGGTCGGGGTTGAACGTAATTCGCACCGCAAATCGGCACCGTACCGGCCGTACTCACCGGGCGCGGTGGGCGGGCGCGGCTGGATTCTTCCCACGCCGATAATCGCACGCGATGGCCACGCGCCGCCAATCGTGCCAATGCGTCCGCCAAGTCTAGCACACCCGAACTTCGCCCGCCCGAGGCATCGATCGCGATACTGGCAAATTCTGCTGCGGGCGGAATCCCGTCGGTCGTCTCGGCGAGAATCTGCTCGACGAGCTTCGTCAGCGCGCCGCCGGGGCCGACTTCCAAAAACGTCCGCACACCCGCACGGGCCAGGTTGCGGACTTCATCGACGAACGAAACGGGGTTCGCCAACTGATAGCCGAGCAAGTCGCGTAACGCTTCGGCATCGGCTGGATATTCGCGAGCCGTCGTGTTCGAGTACGCGGGCGTTGTGCCCGTTTGAATCGCAATTTCGGCCAGTGCGGCACGGAACGGCGTCGCGGCATCGGCGACGAACGAACTGTGGAACGCCGCCGCCACGGGGAGCCGGATGCTGCGAATCTTCCGTGCGGAAAAGACTTTCGCCGCCCGTTCGATCGCGTCGGTCGGCCCGGAAAGCACCGTCTGTTTCGGCGCGTTGTGGTTCGCCACAATGAGATCGAGCGCTTCTTCGCGAATGATATTGTGAACGTCATTCCGCGAGGTCAGCACGGCGAGCATCGCGCCCGAATCGCCAGTACGCTGCGCGGCCATCAACTCTCCGCGCAACCGCGACAGCGTAAACAAGTCCGCCTCGCCGATCCGCCCGGCTGCGGTCAGGGCGGGGAGTTCGCCGTAACTGTGACCCGCGAACGCCTGCGCCACCACGCCGAATCGGCGCGACAACACCGCCCACGCACCGAAACTCACCGCACCGAGCGCCGGTTGCGCGACATCGGTGGCCTTCAGGCCCGCATCTTGCGTCGCCTTCGCATCGTCGGCAAACGACGTCGGCGGATAGATCCTATCGGACAATCGCGACGCGGTGCCGTTCGCAGCCGTCAACGTTTCGAGCATTTCGGGGAAGAGGCACATCACCTCGCGCAGCATCCCGACATATTGCGAACCCTGCCCAGGGAACAGCACCGCGAGGTCACCTGCAACGGCCCCACTGCCGTAGTGCACGCCTTCGGGCGTACGCCAATGCTTCGCCGTCGGTTGCGCCTGCAACTGTTGTTTCGCGTTCGCAAGTAACTTCGTTAAATCGGTCGCCGTACGGTGTGCGGCGAAGACCAGACGACACGCGGCATCGGCACGGAACGTCGCCCGCGATTGCTCGGCGGCCCGCGCGAAATCGACCCCGTTCGTCGGCACATCGGCTAATTGTTTCGCCAACGCGGCAGCGTTCTCGCCACTGATCGCGAACAATTCCACGGTGCCGTCCCAGTCGGTGGCGATCTTGTTCGGCTGATGTTCTTCGAGGATCGCGTGGAAGTTCGAGCCGCCAAAACCGAACGCGGAGACACCGGCGCGGCGCGGGTGCTCCCGTTTCGGCAACCACGGTCGCATCGTGGCGTTGACGTAGAACGGCGAATCGGAAATGAGCAGCGGCTCGACGGGGCGATTCACTTTGATCGTCGGCGGGAGCACCTTGAAGTACAGCGAAAGTGCGGCCTTGATTAAGCTCGCGGAACCGGCGGC
>JAYSKW010000642.1:0-5792 GCA_043726085.1 Limnoglobus sp. | reverse complement strand
TCGACGATCGATCGAAACAGGGGCCGTGCTCTGCCGATTTGTTCCTCGGTGGCGGGGCCACGCGGATTGACTTCGCCAACGACCTTGCGGAACTAATCGACGATACGGGTGAGTTCGGCTCGCTTCTGCTCCGGAAAAAACGAGAAGTCGTTGGGGTCCTATCCCTCGACCGCCGACTTCGTCAGCCAGTGATCGGCGTTGGAGAGTACCAATTCGATCTGCGCCTCGTCGATGCGGGGCGAATCCGAAATGACACGGGACGGGGCATAAAGCCTCGCACCCGTCCGAACATTGGTCCAAAAGTCTTTGAGTGACATATTTCTTTCCTCCAAAATTCTTTCCTCAAACATGTAGCATACAGCCGTTCGGGCAACGTAACCCTTCAGTCTCGTGAAGTCGACTCTTTGCCCCGGATGGGGCAACGGAATGTAGCCACGGGTGGAGTGGAGTGCAACCCGTGGATGAGTTTGCAAATGGAAACAGCTTCTGAAGCAGGAAGTTCCACGGGTTGCGCTCCGCTCCACCCGTGGCTACATTCCGTCGCCCCTCCGGGGCGTTCCGATGGCAATCTGACTCAGTTTCGGCACGGAACTTCACCGGGCTGAAGGGTTACCCGGCAACCATCCGCGTTTTCAATCGGGGAGAGACACCAACAGTTTGAGCATCAAGAGGAAAAGCAGGACGCAGGGAAGGTTGATGATGGCTGCGATGATGACCTTTCCACGGGCTTCGATTCCGAGTGGGTCGTCGGAGAGATAGACTTTCAGCAACAGCCAAGACACATAAAATTGCAACGGGAAAAGAACGAGTCCAAACATCGCACACCGATATGCGTGTGCGGCATTTTCCTGCCTGCGATTGAGAACGGTTTCCGGTTCCTGCGCTACCGCCGTTTCCGGTACATCCTCGGCAATTTCCTCTTCCACCGATGGCAGTTCGGGTTCGGGTGCGTCTTCAAAATCCGGGTCTTCATACTCGTCTTCGTGCAGTTGCAACGCGGCCAGTGCGGCATCGGCGTCGCATTCCAGCACTTGAATCTTGACGCCACTAATTGCATTACTGAGATGCCATAACGCCCCGACCATCTCATCGTCGGCAATCGTGACCCGTAGCCCCGCTTCCTGAAGTCGACTCTTCGCCAGATTGGCTTCGATGAGATTCCAGTACGTTGCAATCGTCACCAATCGATCTGCCATGTGCATCAGCCTCTTTTAACATTTATTGTTTCACACGATTTTCTTGTTTTGAGAGCGTATTGTCAATCGAAATGATTGCGTCGTCGCAAAATCACACGGTTTTTGGCATGGTTCAAACCTGGGTAGCAGTGTCAGTATTTTGCCAATTCTGGTAGCCGCAGGTCTTTAGCCTGCGTTTGCCACTGTCCACGACTGAGGGTCGTGGTGAGTCTGCGAAACACGACGGTTCGTGCGCCCGGAATGACCGTTGTGGCTTATCGCGTCGCGTCTCGAAGACTCGCCACGACTGGTTTTCGAGGGTAGAAACCCCCGCGCAGGCTAAAGACCTGCGGCTACCAGAGAATGAAGAACGAACGACGTACCGGCTACCCAAAATCACCGTTTTTTGAGCCATACCCGGTTTTTCGTTCCGTTCGCCCACTTCGTGTGTTCCAATACTGTCACCTGCCTGTATCCGCATTCTTTTCGGAGTCGTTCGACATGTTGCATCGGTTTGCTGCGATCTTTATCTTCTCGATGACGACACTACCCGTTGCCATGGCGGGCGATTGGGCCGGTTGGCGTGGGCCGACAAGTGATGGCCGCGCGGAAGGTACGGGCTATCCGCTGAAGTGGACCGCGACTGAAAACGCGAAGTGGAAGACGCCGATCGTGGGAACGGGGCATTCGTCGCCGATCGTTTCGAGGGGGAAAGTCTTCGTCACGGGTTGCGTGCAGGCCGATAAAACGCGCGTGCTGTACTGCCTCGACCGTACCGATGGTCGCATCGTCTGGGAACGTGTGGTCGTGACGGCACCGCTGGAATCCAAGCACAATCTCAACAGCTATGCCAGTTCCACGGCGGCGACCGATGGCGAGCGCGTTTACGTGACGTTCTTCGATACTCCCAATGCTCGCGTCTATTGTTACGACTTCGCGGGGAACAAACTCTGGGAGCGTTCGCCCGGTGAATTTCACTCGAAACATGGCTTTTGTAGCCCGCCAATGCTGTACGGAAATCTCGTAATCGTCAACTGCGATCAGGACGCGCTCGCGTTCGTCGTCGCCTTCGACAAACGGACCGGCAAGGAAGTGTGGCGCACGAATCGACCGAACAAAACGCGATCGTATTGCCCGCCGATCGTCTTTGAAGCCGCAGGGAAAAAGCAACTCGTCATGACCGGTTCCAAGTCGGTCGCCAGTTACGACCCGGACACCGGCAAGCTCATCTGGAACATCGATGGCCCCACCGAACAGTTCGTTTCCAGCATGGTCATGCACGATGGCCTGTTCTTCCTCACGGCCGGTTTCCCCGCACACTGGGTGATGGCCATCAAGCCCGACGGCATCGGCAACGTGACGAAAACGCACATCGCATGGTCGAAGGAAAAAGAAGGCGGGTACGTGCCATCGCCCGTTGCACACGACGGCCACTTTTATCTCGTGACCGATGAGGGTATCGGTTCGTGTTGGGAAGCCAAAACCGGTAAGCCCATCTGGAAGGAGCGCCTCGGGAAGCATTACAGTAGTTCCGCTGTCGCCGCCGAAGGGCGCATCTATCTAATCGACGATGACGGCGTCACCGTCGTACTGAACGCTTCGCCGAAATTTGAACTCCTATCGAAAAACCCCATCGGCGAACGCTGTTACTCCTCGCCTGCCTTTTCCGACGGGCAGATCTTTATCCGCGGCGAAAAGCATCTGTTTTGCATTGGAATGCAGAATTAGCCGCAACGGGAGCCTTCGCGACGCTACACAAAAAAATATTCGCAGACACTTTATTTGAAGGTGCGATACACGTACGATTGAGTAGTTTTCCGGCAACATGTGCGATTGGATACGGTATCGTTTTCGTTGGAAACAAGCGCAATCTTGCTCTAGACCGCCCAAACTGCCCGAATCGAACGATCAGACCCTGCAACCGCTTTCCGTGCCGCGAAATTCCGCAAACGCGGGTAAACTGACGCGATTCGCGTTGACAGAGCCATACGACTTTTTTTACACTAAGTGTAGAGCGATGCGGATGTTCGGGAACGAAAGATCGCAATCGCTCGACCTGCCCGACCGCCGAACCCGGCATGCCGACGCACTCTCTGCAACATTCCCTCACCGGGACGGACCCCGGCGATTGTACCTACAGCACGGATGTTAACATCCCCTTTCGCCCGTTTCTTCGGAAATGGTCGACGTAGGAAGTCCGCCGATGGCTAAGCCGTATGCTGAGTTCACGAAGTCGCAACTCGCCGACGCAGCCCGCCGCGTAGGACTTCCCCGCTGGGAAACGATGAATAAAGAGCAACTCGTGAAAGCACTCTCTGCCCCGTCGGTTGCCAAAACGACCAAGAAACCGGTGCCCGTTCGCCCGGTTGCGAAGCCGACGGCGAAGAAGCCGGAGGTCAAACCGCAACCGACGCGACCTGCCGCGAAGCCGATCCCGCCGCGACCCGCAGCCAAGGTCGTCGCTCGGCCCGTCGCACCGCCACCCCCACCCGTGCCGATCAAGGGTGGCAAGCCCGCTGCGAAGCCGATTGTCCCACCTGCCAAGCCCGTCGTCAATGGGTCCGCAAAAAATGGTGCGAAGCCGGTCGCTCCCGCTGTCAAGCCGCCGAAACCACCCGCGGCTCCGAAGCCACCGGTGCTGACCAAGATCGACGTCACGATCCCGCCCGATAAGGATCTCTCCAGCAAGAGTGTCAAAGGTGCCGTCATCAAAGACCGCATCTTCCTGATGGTTCGCGATCCGTTTTGGCTCCACGCCCACTGGGAACTGTCGTACCAGTCGGTCCAGCGTGCGGAAGCGGCGCTCGGGCAAGATTGGCACGGTGCGAAGCCGATCATTCGGTTGTTCGACGTGACGTCGCAAGACACGACGAGTACGTCGGAAGCCCCGATTCGCGATCTCGTCGTCTACGGCGGTTGCACCGATTGGTACATCGACGTACCTCAACCTCCGCGAAGTTACCGTGCGGACATCGGCTACATCTCGCGCCGCGGCCAGTTCTACGTGCTCGCCCGCTCGAATGTCGTCACGCCACCGAAGGCCGGTGCCACCGAGTCGCTCGAAGAGAACTGGGCGACGGACATCGACGAAAAAGCCGCCGAGCGATTGCTGGCAATGTCGACGGGGTTCGAGTCGTCGAGCGGTTCGCCCGAACTGCGCGAGCTGTTGGACGAGAAACTGAAATGGAGCACGAAAGACACCGCGTTCGGTTCCGGTGCGGTGCTTCCAGACAAGCTGAAAAAGTTCGCGTTCTCGATCGACGCCGAACTGATCGTTTACGGCAAAACCGACCCGAGCGCTCACGTCACGCTGCAAAACGAGCCGGTGAAGCTCCGCCCCGACGGTACCTTCACAATGCGTTACAGCCTCACCGACGGTCGCCAGATCATCCCCGCCGTGGCCCAGGCATCCGACGGCATGGAAGAACGCACGATCGTTCTGGCCATCGAACGCAATACCAAGCACCTCGACCCGATGGTTCACGACCTTTACGGCGAAAATTGATTGTCGGGCATCTGACCGATGGTAACTCGTTAATCTCACCCCTCTCCGAAATGGGCCGATGCGGAGAGGGGACAAATCCGCTGAAGAAGGTGCAACGATCGCGCCTTCCGTATCGATTCTGGCAATTCCATCATGTCGCGTTCACGGCAGCGTCACGAAATGCCGTCGCGCGTTGTAACGTGTGGTGCGATTCCCGTCGTTTCCCTAAGCTAATACTCGCGATGAAGCCGCGATTGTGGGAAGTCCAAGTTGTGCCGACGCAGGCACAATCGTTATCTTTTGTCATTAAGGCGAAATCATACCAATGGCTAAAAAGCAGATCAGCGACCTCGGGAATCTCACCGGCAAGAAAGTCCTCGTGCGGGTCGATTTCAACGTGCCACTGGACAAGATCAGCGGCGAGATCAAGAACGATCGTCGCATTCGCGGCGCGCTGCCGACGATTAAGGCACTGCTGAAAGCGGGCGCTTCGGTGATCGCGATGAGCCACCTCGGCCGACCGACTGGCGACGCGGTGGCGGACAAGTTCCTAACGATGGACAAAGTCGCCGAACGGCTCGCGGACCTGCTGGAAATTCCCGTGGCAAAAGCGGGCAACACCGTTGTCGGGCCGGAAGTCACGGCACGGGCGGCGGCACTGCAACCCGGCGAAGTGTTGATGCTCGAGAACCTGCGGTTCGACCCGCGAGAGCAAAAGAACGACGCCGAATTCGCGGGCGCGATTGCCGTACTCGGCAATGCGTACGTCAACGATGCGTTCGGCACCTGTCACAACGACAAAGACGCGAGCATGGTTGCCGTGCCGATGCGAATGAAGAACAACGGCAGCCCCCGTGCAGTCGGTTTCCTCGTCGCCAAGGAACTCGAAATCATCGACGCCCTCATGGCCCAACCGAAGTTGCCACTTCTCGCCGTGATGGGCGGAGCGAAGGTTTCGGACAAGATTGCATTCATCAACGTGCTGTTGTCGAAAGTCGATCAGTTGCTGATCGGCGGCAAGATGGCGTACACGTTCCTGAAGGCACAAGGGCACGATGTCGGCGGCACCCGCGTCGCCCCGGAAGAACTCCTCGCAGCGCAACCGCTGTTGCATCACATCGGCGGCAAGATCC
>JAYSKW010000641.1:0-1228 GCA_043726085.1 Limnoglobus sp. | reverse complement strand
CTCGCTTACCCCGGCAACGTGCAGATGCATTTCGAAGGCACGTTCAGCAACGCCCGCAACGCCGCCCGCATCGAGTTCCTCGGCACCGATGCCACGCTGTACGTCGATCGCGGTCGATACGAACTGATCCCCGAAAAGAATCGCAAGATCGAACCGCAACAGATGATCCTCGGTAGCGGGCCGATCGGTGCGGACTTTTACGACAAGCCCGATGGCGAACTGTTGCACCTCACGAACTGGATCGATTGCATCCGCAGCCGTAAGAAACCGGCATCGCCTGCGGAGTCCGGCGTGTCCGGAGCAGGGGCCGCGCATCTTGCGAATATCGCACTAAGAACGGGGCAAACCGCCGAGTGGAAGTAGGTGAGCAGCGTTGTCGTTTTGCAGAAAGGGACCACTGAAACTTTGATTCCGGCGTGATTCCAGATGGTCAAAATCGGACGTAAGTCGTTGGTGTGTTAGGTTGGTTCCGAAATTCGGGAATGAGTCCAGGGATGGGTGGGTGGGTAGAGCGTGGAGTCAATGGCACCCGCTACCCAAAATCGCCGCGATTGGAACCGTGCCAATCATTCTTTTGCTGCCCAATCACTCTTCGATGCGGAGTTGCTCGATCTTGCGATATAGCGAACTGATGCCGATGCCGAGGCGGTTGGCGGCCTCGCGCTTGTCGGGGGACTGTCGCAGGATCCGTTCGATGTGGAGTTTTTCGAAGCGATCGACGGCTTCGTTCAGGCTGTCGATGGTGAACGGGTCGTCGAGTTGCGGGGTCATGTCGGGTGGCAGATCGCCGACGCCGATGAGCGGTCCATCGCTGAAAATCACGGCGCGTTGCAAGGCGTTATCGAGTTCGCGAATGTTGCCCTTCCACGAACACCCGAGCAAAATCCGCATCGCGTCGCGGTCGATCCCCGTGATGCGTTTGTTCGTGGCGCGGGCGTGTTTTGCTAACAGATAATCGGCGAGTTCGGGGATGTCTTCGCGGCGGTCGCGGAGCGGTGGTAGTTTCAGCGTCACCACATTGAGCCTGTAAAACAAGTCGTTTCGGAACCGCCCCGCATCGACCTCCTTCGTTAAATCCTTGTTCGTGGCCGCGATGATTCGCGCGCGGATCGGCTGCGGTTGTTTCGCCCCGGTGGGGAAGATTTCCTTTTGCTCGATCGTTCGCAATAGCTTCGTCTGCGTGCTCAGGGGCAGTTCGCCGATCTCATCGAGGAACACCGTGCCGCTG
>JAYSKW010000640.1:0-1615 GCA_043726085.1 Limnoglobus sp. | reverse complement strand
CACAGCGACCATTCCGCGGAATTATGGTCCGGCGCACGGCCAATGGTATCGCCCGCGATGCCCATTCCGCGAAGGTCGAAGGTAATGAGGTTGCCACCCGCAGCACGGACTTCCTTCGCCAGTTCGCTCTTCGCAGCGACATCGCGTCCCTGGAAATTCAGAAGGATCGTCACCGGTTTTTTCGGATTATACTCGCGCAAGTCGGCGGTCAGCATCAACCCCAGCTCGGGTGCGAATCGCAGGATCTTTGCTTCAATCTGCACCTGCTTCGGCAATTTCGCACGATCCGGGAACCCGCCGAAGATATTGTTTACGAGTGTCTTTCGCATCGCCTCGCTCGTCGTCGCCCATTCGGCAGCCGTCTTCGGTGGCACTTTTTGTTCGAGTAATTTCTTGCCTTCCGCAGCCGCGAATTTCGGCAGTGTCAGCCAGTTGTCCGCACGGGTCGTGCCGGGGAAACAGCGAACGTCTTCGGGCGCTTCCGTGCGAATTTCCGGGTCGCGAATCGGGCTACCATCACCTTCGCCCTTCAGGTGCAACGTCATCCAGCCGTACATCGCTTCGCGCATCGCCTGGTTATAGTCGTGGCCGCTCTCGAAGATCGCGTGGCGTAAATTCGCTTTCTTTCCAGCGAGTTCGAACACTGGCGTGGCTTGTGCGATCGACTTCTTCGCTTGCTCGACGGAGAATTGGTATGCATCTTTCGTCGCGCTGACGACCATCAGCCCACGCGGTGCCGTCAGGCTAAGCACGCCCCATTCTTCGGTGTACGACAGCGCGCCGGGTACGACTTCGCACAGGCAGCACGCGGTTCGCAAATAGGCTTGGTAGTTGCCGACAGAACAGACCGGCACGGCGGCACTCAGGCGTTCGTCCCATGCGCCCGAATACATGCTCTGGTTGCCGCCACCGCTCGCGCCGGTGATGCCGATCTTCGCGCCGTTCACTTCGGGCCGCGTTTGCAGGTAATCGACCGCCCGCATGTTCTCGTAAACTTGGATGCCCGAAAGCGGCCTGCCGATTGGGTAAAGCAGCGCGCCGGCCATCTCGCCGTGGTACTCGCCGAGTGCTTTACCGATGCCGCGTTCGCCCGCCCCGAAGGCATCGACGCACAGCACGAAGAAGCCGAGTTTCGCCGCACCGATGCAGCGTGCCTGCACGACGGGGTCTTGCTTCGCGCCTTTCCAGTGGCCGTGAACTTGCAGAATGGCGGGCAGTTTGCCCTTCTTTTCCGGTACGTACGCATTCGCGGTCATGCGAACGCCGACCATCGTCTGGAAGCTAATTTTTTCGAGCGTGTAACCATCGCGTTTCAGTTCGCCATGCTTTTGGACATCGAGCGGGCACGGTTCTTTGGGGAAGCCGCCCCATGATGCCAGCATTTTTTCGCGAAGTTCGCTACGCTGTTTTTGCCATTCCGCCAACGTAGCGGGCGGCTTGTCGTTCGCTCGCATCGCGACCGCCTGCGCCGACACGAAGTCGCGAAAATCGGGGTCGGCCGCAACGAGCGGGGACATGAGTGACAACGCGATGACGGTAGCGAACAGCGTGCGGAACATATGGAAAATCTCCCGGAGAACCCGGTTTGGTGGGTGTGACGATATGAGTGTGGCGA
>JAYSKW010000639.1:0-4813 GCA_043726085.1 Limnoglobus sp. | reverse complement strand
CCAGAAGACGTATCGCGGTAAAGCGAAATACCTCGGCGGCGTCGGTAAGAAGATCACCGGGATCAGCCGTCGTAAGTTCAAGCCGAACTTGCAGCGCGTTCGTGCCGTCATCGATGGCGAAGTCGTTCGCGTCTGGGTTTCGGCAGCCGCAATTCGTAGCGGATTCGTGCAAAAGCCCGTGAAACGCGCACCGTTCAGTATGCAACCGCTGTAAATCCGGAAATGGAAACGCAGTATCGAACTGGCTTTCATGCTGCGCGGTAAGGGGATTACGGACATGTCGCTGACACTCGACGAAGTGCGAAAAGTCGCGAAGCTGGCGCGGCTCGATATGTCCGCTGCCGACCTCGCCACGATGCAGGTGCAGTTGTCCGCGATTCTCGATTACGTCGGCCAACTCAGTTCGCTCAACACCGACGGCGTCGAACCGCTCGCTCATCCGTTGCCCGTTCACAACGTCTTCCGCGACGACATTCTCGCACCGAGTTTGACCCCCGACGAAGCGCTACAAAACGCGCCGAACCGCCTCGCCAATTTTTTCGGCGTCCCCGCCGTCTTCGACACGGAAGAACCCGTCAGCCATTAATCGCGATTCACTCTTACGGTTTCGCCGAGTAGGTTTTCTTGCCGCGACCGATGCCGTAATAGGCGAAACCGTTGTGCGCCATTGCTTTTTCGTCGAAGATATTGCGACCGTCGAAGATCGCATGACCTTGCATGAGTTTCTTCATCGTGTCGAAATCGGGGTTCTGATATGCTTTCCATTCGGTGACGATCGCGAGTCCATCGGCACCTTCGAGCGTGCCGTACGGGCCGTCGGAATACGAGATCTTGTCGCCGTAAATCGCCCGGATATTCCCCACCGCTTCGGGGTCGTGAACGCGGACTTTCACGCCACTCGCCAGTAACGAGTCGATGAGCACGAGTGCGGGTGCCTCGCGAATGTCGTCCGTTTGTGGCTTGAACGCCAGCCCCCAGATTGCGATCGTCTTGCCCGCCAGATCGCCCTGAAAGTGGTGTACGATCTTCTGAAACAGCACCTTCTTTTGCTCGTCGTTGACGGCATCGACCGACTGCATCAAGTTCAACGGCAGCCCCGTGCGGCGACCCATCGCGATGATCGCTTGGACGTCTTTGGGGAAGCACGAACCGCCATAGCCGGGGCCGGGGAATAGGAACTGGAAGCCGATGCGTTGATCGTGCCCCATGCCTTTCCGCACGTCGTTGATGTCCGCACCGACGCGGTCGCAGAGGTTCGCCATCTCGTTAATGAAGCTGATTTTCGTGGCGAGCATCGCATTCGCCGCGTACTTCGTCATCTCGGACGATTCCGGCGACATCGCAATGAACGGGCGTTCGGTTCGCAGGAACGGCGCGTACAGTTCGCGAAGCACCTCGGCGACTTCGGGTCGTCGCACGCCGACGACGACGCGGTCGGGCTTCATGAAGTCGTTGATCGCCGCACCCTCTTTGAGAAACTCCGGGTTGCTGGCGACGTCGATATGGCCGCACCCTTTCGCGTTCAAACGCTCCATCACGCCGACGTTCGTCCCGACGGGCACGGTGCTTTTCACAACGACGACGCGCGACCCTGGCGGGCCGGCGGGCACGTCCTTGAAGGCATCGCCGATCGCGTTCGTCACGGCCCACACCGCAGACAAATCGGCATCGCCTTTGTCCGATTGTGGCGTACCCACACCGATGAAGATCAGCCGCGCCGAACGTACGGCTTTTGCCAAATCGGTGGTAAATGTCAACCGCCCGTCCCGGTGGTTCTTTTTGACCAACTCTTCGAGGCCCGGCTCGTAGATCGGTATCCCGCCCGCGTTCAACAACTCGACTTTCTTCGGGTTATTATCCACGCAGACGACATCGTTGCCGCTCTCCGCAAAGCACGTTCCCGTGACCAAACCGACGTAACCTGTTCCAATAACAGCAATTTTCACGAATATCGTCTCCGGTAGAAACCGCAGCAGTACCGAGACAAGATAGGACACAGTTACCGGAGCGTAACGGGGGAAGCGGCAGGAATCCGAAGGGCTTTGGATAATTCGAGAACGAGCGACGCCATCGGCGCGCGAAGAAGGCCACGGCAAGCCCGTTCACAGGGGCGGGTTATCGCTCGTCGCCTGGGGTAGTTCCTGAGGCCACGCGGGCGGCTCGCCATTCTGCGAACCGCCAGTCGATTACCGGCGCGATCACATCATAAATGGCCCACGTGTCCGCGACGTGGTAAATGGTCGGCAACCCGTGGGCAAGCGCCCCCTCGTAATCCTCGATGTACGCCCCGTACCCCTGGCCACCCTCACCCGAATAGTACGCCGCGGCGAACTCGTTCCCCTCCGCGCTCAGATCGTCCCGCCAAAACTTGCCGTCGCACGCCTGAAATAGGAACTCGAGACCGGTCATTTGCCGTGCCCGAACCGCCGCCAACTCGTCGGGCGACTCTTCATCGTGAAACTCGCCCTGAAGACCGTTGAGGATTGCCCAGGCGAGGAACATGCCGATGTGCGTGCCGCCGTTCTCGGGCGGGAGGTCGGCCGGATAGTCACCTCCAGAATGCCAGTCCGCTCGGTCAATCGCCATGCTGCCACCTCCAGGCTTCAACACCGAACGACATAACTCAGCCGCCGGGCGGCAACCGGAGAGCTTGAAGTCTCAAAAACGAACCATGCCCCGCCGTCTGCTGCGCCTGATTCGGCTCTTACGACTTCCGACGAATGATACCCAATCAGACGGCCACGGCCGCGACACCGACCGCGCCCCCGCTGCGACCTTGGTCCCGAATGCCGGCCAGAAGTCCATTACCGGATGCACCTGCCTACCTACCACATCCGCAACGCCCGAACCAATGGCGAAGCAGACGAAGAAGCCTACCCAGTCAACGGTGTTGAGTTTCCGCCCAACAATCCCACTATCACCCATCGCTGTCCTCCGCCACCGCCGAACGCACCAGTTCAGGTGCCCGGCGGGCCATGACACCTTGAACCCTGAGAAACCTTCTTGCCCGCCGGGTCAACTGCAACGTTTGGTTAGGCCGGCCCTCGCTGTGCCAACTTGGCGACCTCCGCCGGTGTCGGCTCGCGATTCTGCGGCAACTCCGGTACTTGATCCGGCCAGTAGATGAGGTCGGTGCCGGACGGGTGCTTGCAGTTGACCAGGAACAACTCCAGGAAGTAGTCGTGGTCCTCACCGCACGCCACCACCCGCGACACGACCTCGGTCATCTCGACCAGCGAGATATCGGGGTCCGGGGTTAGCCCCTTCTGGAACAGTACGCGGCGGACAAAGTCCTCGGCATCCTCGCTCTTATAGATGCCCTGGAAGTCTGCGTGGGGGATGTCCGTTCCAGCGAGCCGGTTGAACTCGGCCAACTCGGCATCCCACTGGCCGGGCCTCGCCCCGTCGAGGCTGTCAGCGAGCTTCGCCAAGCGGCCAACCAGCGCGGCATCAAGGGCGGGCGGCATCAGTGCTGGCCGAAGTTCCATCCTTGACGCGCCCTCCGCCGCCGAACCGGTGTTTAACCCAATCCTTACATCTGATAAACACTTGATTCTGAATCCGAGATGAGATATTACTGGGCTTACGAACGTCGCGTCAAGAATTTTGCTGTTCGACAAATACACCCGACAAATTGCAGTCTCGGAAATCCGAGAACGAGCGACACCATCGGTGCGCGAGGAAGGCCCGTTCACAGAGCCGGGTTACCGCTCGCCGCTGGGAAAGTTCCTGGGGCGACTTCGCAACCACACGAAACCTGCCGACGTTGCACTTGACCGTTCGTGCGACGCCCGGCATTGCCCGGTTAGCGAAATCGCATCTACCCTCCTCGAGTCCGATCATGATGGGCGGTCGTTGGCTCATAATGGTTGTCCTGACCGTCCTTTTCTGGGATCGGGCTGTACCCTGTACCGACCACGCCCCGTCACTTTTCACGTCCGCGACGGGGACACCGGCCAGCCGATTGCGAATGCCCGTGTCCGTGCCGATTATTTTGTCATGTTTGACTTCGGCGTCTGGTTTGCCTCCGTTGGCCCTCGCGAAGGCGGCACCGACCGGGACGGCAAATTGACCCTTGTGATCGATCCGCACAAGTACAACTTCCTGCTCCAGGTGACGGCCGACGATTACCCCGAAGGCCGGAATTCCGGTCGCTTGGCGTCTGGCTCTCCGCGGTGGGGTCGGTCGGTGCCAGGGCCTTGGTACTCGCTGCGGGAAGACTACGAGGTCCGCATGTATCGGGGACCGCAACCGACCGCCGATCTGACGGTGCCGGACGGCTACCGGGGGCCTGTGCTCATCCGATTTGCAACGGACGGTGAACCCCCGGTCTTAAATGGTCAGCGGGCCTTTCCCTACACCGCTTCGGCACGGGGCGTCGTGACGGTCGCCGACGGTGGGTTCTTCGAGGCCGTCGGCTCATTCACCGGCGTTCGGGCTCGGTACGCCGACCGGTCAACCTCCTTCCCGACCTATGTACGAGATCGCCATGACCCGGCCGCACCTAAGGCTCCGACTGACGATGCCGTAGCCATGCGGTTCATCACACCGGTGTGGAAACGGCACACTTGGCTGTACGTGCTCGGTACGGCGGCCGAGGCGGATGCGGTCAATCGAGCGGTCTGGCCGGACGACAACCACTTCGATGAAGCCGCCTTCGAGCGAATCGTCAAGTCACATGAACCCCCTACTGCCGCCCCGCCACGCTGACGAACTCCGCCGCCAAACGACCCCGCTCTGAAATCAATTTGTTGCGAAGTGATGCGAAGTGGCCCTGATCTCGTGCGAGATCCGAATGATTTTACACGTTGCG
>JAYSKW010000638.1:0-4343 GCA_043726085.1 Limnoglobus sp. | reverse complement strand
GTGGAGGTCGGCGTTTCGCAGTTCGAGGAAGTGCGCATCGTAGCGTTTGAGCGTACCCAAACAGACGAACTCGCTGCGGAAGTCGACGACAATTTTTTGATTCAGCATCTCATCGAGCATCGTCGAAACCTCCGGTTGAGCGGCCTGTACCGTTACACCATAGGCGGAATGCGTAGAACACAGAGATGCTTCAGCGAATTCGTACGTCCGCGTTTTATCAGTGCGTCGCGCAGCCGAGCGTTTCGGTTTGGCTGGCGTACCTCATCACGGTGGCGTTGTTGGTACTCGGCGTGCCGATGTTTCTGCGGATGCCGCCGTGGTGCGACCTCACGCTTTACGACATTGCCGCCCGCAACATCATGACGGGCGGCGTGCATTATCGCGATGTCTTCGATACCAATCTGCCGGGGTTCGTCTGGTTGCTCGTCGGCATTCGCCGCACGCTCGGGCCGAGTGTGGAAGTCGTGCGTGCGGTCGATCTGGCGATCGTGGCCGCATCGACGATCCTCATCGGCATCGCAGCCAAACGGTGCGGGGCGACTCGCGTGGGAATCGCCTGGTTTGCAGCAGGTGTTGCGGCGTTCTACCCGTACACGACCGAGTTTTGTCACGCTCAACGCGACGTCTGGATGCTGCTTCCCGTGCTCGTTGCGGTGCTGATTCGTGCGAATCGGACGGTTGCCGATAGCGATTCCCGGACGTTCCAAAAATCGTTGCGAGAGGGGATTATCTGGGGCCTTGCGGTCTGGATCAAGCCGCACGTGGTGATCATGGCGATGGCGGTCTGGCTGGTTTCGTTTCGGCGAATCGCGCGGAGTGTCGATGGCAAATCGTGGAACTGGCGAACGGCACGGCACGACTATCTCGGGAACCTGCTCGGTGGCATAATCGTCGGGCTTTTCGGTGTCGCGTGGTTGCTTTCGACGGGTGCGATGTCGTCGTTCGTCGAGGTCTTCACGAAGTGGAATGGCCAATACATGAGCCACGTTTTCTCGTTGATGTCGCTTCGGGCCGAGCAGCATTTGTTCTATTTTTTACCGTGGTCGTTTTGGCAACCGCTGGGAATACTGATCGCGATACTCGACCTGTTCGGCTTGCGATTACGCCGCACGGAACTCGACGAGTGTAGTCGCACGATTCGTGCGATGATGTCCGCGTTGTATCTGTCGTGGATCGCGCAGGGGTTCGTGTTGCAGAAGCATTTTCACTACGTTCACGTGCCCGAGACGCTCCTGTTTTTCGGGTTACTGGTCGCGCACCGATTGACGATTCTGATACCGATCGGGTTGATGTGCTTGGTCGCGTGCGGTTCGATACATGTCGCGTATCAGCAGAACGCGGACTTCCACGCGCGCATGGATGGCTATGCGGAACGCATCCCGAACTTTTGGGAGTACATCCCCAGACACTCGTTGGCGAAGTGCGATCGAACCCGCCAGTGGGAATTGTGTTTGCAAGTTGGCCTGCCACTGAAGGAATATCGAGCGAGGCAAGATTCGCTGGCCCTGGAGTACGGCGGCTTCCCCAGCATCGCCGTCGCGGAAATCGGCGAGATTGCCGACCACTTACGCGAACTCGGCGTGCGCGACGGCGAACTCATCTGCTGGCACGACTCGCCCCACGCGGTGTATTTGGAACTCGGCAACAAGCCGATCTTCCGGTTCATGCACGTCAACACGACGCTCGTTTCGCAGAAGACGTACTACCGGATGAAGCGCGAACTGGTGAAGTTTGCGTTGCCGAGGGCGAAGTACATCGTGACCGATTTGATCCGCGTGTACGTGACGGCACCACCAGCGATTCAGCCGCATTGGGTCGACGCGGGACCGGACTTATATCCGCCGAGCCTGACCGCGCGATCGCGTGGGTGCTTCCCGTACAATCAGCCTGCGATCTTCCGTTCGGGCGGCGGCACGGGGCGCTACGTCGTCCACCGTTTGGTAAATCCGGTCGAGATGCTTGAGTATGAGGTCGATATTTGGGACAATGTCCTTTACCGCCCGGCCTTCCAAGACGATCCACCCGAACCGAACAACCCGTAAACTCAGTTACCCCATCGGAGTTTTGTCGATATGCTCCTCTCTTGTAAATGGCTCGTCGCAATTACCGGCATCGGTATCGCCGGGCTGCTACTTTCCTCGGATGCGTTCTCGCAGAAAAAACCGGCCACCCAGACGGCAGAGAAACCAACCGCTCCGGCGAAGCCGAAACGCGCCGGACTGCCGCCGAGCCAACTGCCGCTCGAACTGATTCAAGGCGAGCGGATCGCGTTCGTGGGCAACACGAACGCCGAGCGTATGAGCCTTTACGGCCACTTCGAGACGATGCTCCACTTGCGTTTCCCCGCGAAAGAACTCGTCGTTCGCAACTTCGGTTTCCCCGGCGACGAAGTCAGCATTCGCCAGCGTTCCGCCGATTACACGAAGATCGACGACCCACTCACCGCGTTCGGCCCCGATACGATCCTCAGCTTCTTCGGCTGGAACGAGTCGTTCAAAGGCAAGGACGGAATCGAGAAGTTCCAGTCCGATTACGAAGCCTTCATTGACGACATCACCAAACGCTACCCGCGCGACGATGCAAAATCGCCACTGCGGTTCGTGCTCGTCAGCCCGCTGGCATTCGAGAACACCGGCGATAAACACTTGCCGAGTGGCAAGCTCGAAAACGAGAACCTGAAGCTCTACACTGCGGCGGTGAAGGCCGTCGCCGAGAAGCGGAAACTCGCGTTCGTCGATGTCTTCACACCAACGCTGGCCGCATTCGAGAAGGGCGGCGGCAAACTGACGGTGAGCGGGTTCCAGATGAACGAAGCGGGCGACAAAGTCTTCGGGGCCACGCTCGACGCGATTCTGTTCGGCACAAACACCAGTGCCATCAAGCCGGGTACGTCGGAGTTCGAGAAACTCCGCGCGGCCGTCATCGATAAATCGTGGCACCACTCGCAAGACTACCGCATGGTCAACGGCTGGTACGTTTACGGTGGCCGTCGCACCTTCGACACCGATACGTTCCCGCGCGAGTATGCCAAATTGCGGAACATGGTAGCCGTTCGCGACCATTACGTGTGGGATATCGCCGGGGGTAAGCCCGTAGCGGAGAAGCCCGACGACAGCAAAACCGGTGATTTATTCGTACCGACGACAGGCTTCGGCACAACGCAAAGCCCCAAATCGGAGAACGCCATCGGTGGGCCGGTGATCGCGCCGCCTACGGAACTGATCAAAGGTGCTCGCGTTCCTGCTGGGTTTAAGCTGGAACTGTTCGCGGACGAGAAAACGTTCCCAGAGTTGGCAAGCCCGGTGCAAATCAACTTCGATAACAAGGGGCGGCTCTGGGTGGCCTGTATGCCGACCTACCCGCAATGGCGGCCCGGCGATGCGAAGCCGAACGACAAACTCTTGATCCTCGAAGACACGAATGGCGATGGCAAAGCGGATAAATGCACCGTCTTCTACGACAAGCTCCAGTGCCCCACCGGGTTCGAGTTCTACAACGGCGGCGTGCTCGTTATGGATCAGCCGCGGATGCTGTTCCTCAAAGACACCGACGGCGACGACAAAGCGGATGATGTGACGTACCTGATGGACGGTTGGGCGACCGACGATACACACCATACCTGCGGTGCGTGGGAGTGGAGCCACGGCGGCTTGCTGCATATGCTCGAAGGCATCGCGACGAGTACCACACTCGAAACGCCGTGGGGGCCGCACCTCAGCAAGGGCGATGGCGGGGCGTACGTGCTCGACCCGCGGGGTATGCACATCTCGCAGTTCAAACTGCCCGGCATGTACAACATGTGGTGCTACGTGTTCGACGAATGGGGCAACGGCATCGTCGGCGACGGCACCACCGCGAACCAGGCCTGGGACGTACCGCTCTCCGGCAAGCCTTACAACGGCCGGAAGCAGTTGAACTTCATTTTGCCGAACGGCGAACGGCCCAACCTCGGCAACGAATGGCTCGTCAGCCGGGCGCTACCCGATAGCGTGCAAAAGCACTTCACCTACGCTTGCGTCATCAACCTGAACGGCCTCACGCACTACACGATTCGCGAAGATGGAGCCGGCTTCATGGGAGAGCGCGTGAAAGGTGCCGACGCGAAATGGGACGACCTTCTCCGCAGTCCGGATAAGCACTTTCGCCCCAGCGATCCGCAGATCGCACCCGATGGTGCCCTGTACTTCGGCGACTGGGCCAGTCCGCTCATCGGCCACATGCAGTATTCGCAACGCGACCCGAACCGCAACCACACGAAGGGGCGGATTTATCGCCTCGTCGGGGCCGACAAAAAGCTCATCACACCCGCCACGCAGCACGGCAAAACTGCTGCGGAAATCTGC
>JAYSKW010000637.1:0-2770 GCA_043726085.1 Limnoglobus sp. | reverse complement strand
CGTGCCGGCCCCGAAACCGGTCGTGAAACCCGAAGACCCGAAGCCCGATCCGAACCAGCGTCGGCGCGAAGCGGTGATCCGGCTACCCGTCGGCACGTTCGTCAAGGAAGTCGAAGTCGCGCCTTACGGCACCGGCCGCGTGACCTGGACGTTCGAGGACGACAAAGTCCACGGCAATATCGAAGCCAACATTATGGGCATCGAATTCGAGATCGAAACCGATGCCGAGATCTCACTCAGCAGCAATGGCACCATTTACGGTGTTGTCACGTCGGCGAAAGTCACGCATCTGAAAGTAGGCCGCGAACTCGGCGAGGAGTTTGCGGATGCCGCGCAATATCTTCCGTTGGTCGAGCCGTTCCTCAACGAGATGGTGACCGATCTGCCATTCAGCTATCAGATCCGCAATAAGGGGGATCGACTGACGATTCTCAACTACCGAGCGCTATTGGCCGGGCCAAATCCGTTCGCCAAAGTGGCTACATTTGGAGCGGCGTCTGACCAAGTCAAATTCGTATTTCTGTACTTTCAGGCGTTCAGCACAGCGATGGAAGGGAACTACACCTCAGTCGATCCTGCGGAAGCCGTTCCCGCGAAGAAGCGTGCGCCGTTCCGCAAGCCGATGGATCTGCCAAAGCAAAAGACGCAGTCACTCACGCCGGAACGAATCCACGGAGGTGTAATCGGTGTGGGGATAGGCGAGCCACTTGGAAACGCGGCCCCAGGCCTACCAGCCGCTTATGCACAGCCAGGGTTTCCGGTTTTGCCAACACGATGACGTAAACGGTGTCATGCGTGACGGCGTCACTGACGAGTCACGCCGCCTCTTCATCGTTCCTTCTCGTTATCTTCACAATCTGGCTCTACAACAGATGTGAAGATGATGGCTTCGGAGCGTGTGGAGGCTTATTCGTGACCCGGATGTTCACCGATATCGTGACGGCTCGGGAATCGGCCGGGAAATCGTCGTTTAATATGGCGTCGTCGCAGCCGAAGTTCGGCCTCGATGGCGTCAACTTTTGGTACCCCGGCAAACAAGCCCTCTTCGACATCTCGCTCGTCATCCCCCAACGCTCGGTCGTTTCGTTCATCGGCCCGAGCGGCTGCGGCAAATCGACGCTGCTCCGGATGCTGAACCGGATGAACGACCTCATCGACGGCACGAAGCGTACCGGGCAAATTCACCTCGATGCCAAGGATATTTACGACCGCGATGTCAACCTCGTCGACTTGCGACGTCGCGTCGGCATGGTGTTTCAAAAGTCGAATCCGTTTCCGAAATCGATCTACGAGAACGTCGCATTCGGCCCGCGCGTGGCCGGGCAACGCGACCGGCGCATTCTCGATGAACTCGTCGAACGCTGCCTGAAACAGGCGGCACTTTGGGACGAAGTGAAGGATCGCCTCGTGCAGTCGGCACTTGCACTTTCGGGCGGGCAACAACAACGGTTGTGTATCGCCAGGGCACTCGCCACCGACCCACAAGTGTTGCTGATGGACGAACCGGCGAGCGCCCTCGACCCGAAATCGACGACGAAAATCGAAGACCTCATCGACGATTTGAAGACGCACTACACAATTGTCATCGTCACGCACAACATGCAGCAAGCCGCACGAGTTTCGGACATCACCGCGTTCTTCTACGAAGGCCACCTCGTCGAAGTGGGGCCAACGCGACAAGTGTTCACAAAGCCGACGAAGAAGCAAACCGAAGACTACATCACGGGCCGGTTCGGTTAACTCAACACTCACCACTCGACACTACTCCTGGAGTTCCCGTGCCACAGCCACGTATCTTGATCGTCGAAGACGAACGCGGACTGACGCAGTCGATCGCGTGGTACTTCAACCGCGAAGGTTACGAAACCATCATCGCGCACGACGGGCAAGAGGGGCTGCGGAAAGCGCAGACGATCATCCCCGACGTGATGCTTTTGGATCTAAATCTACCGACTCTCGACGGCTTGACGGTCTGCCGCGAACTGCGTTCGGGCGAGCGAACGCGCGACATTCCGATCATCATGATTACGGCACGTGCCGAAGAGAACGATCAAGTGATCGGGTACAAGATGGGGGCGGACGATTACGTTTCTAAGCCGTTCAGTAACAAGGTGCTGCTCGAGAAAGTGAAGGCGATTCTTCGCCGCATCGAGGGGACGAGCGACCCGAGCGACGTCATCGAACATATGGACGTGAAGGTCGATCGCGTGCGGCACCGCGTGACGTATCACGCCGACGTACTCGACTTGACGCCGACCGAATTTCGCTTGCTCGAATGCCTCGTCCGTCAGCCGGGCCGCGCATTTACTCGGCATCAACTGATGGATGCCGCGATCGGCGAAGGCTCGATCGTGCTCGAACGGACGATCGACGTTCACATCAAGACTTTGCGTAAAAAGCTGAGCACCGCCGGTGCCGAAGTCGAACTGATCGAGACTGTGCGCGGCGTCGGCTACCGGTTCCTCGAAGCCGTCGCCGAAGCGGTGTGATGCCTGTTTCTTACTTCACTCTCGCGTTTTTTCTCCCCTTCGCTCCGGTTTATGCTATTCTCTTCCTCGCCCAACTCATGTACCGGAGCCACCGATGACGACTGCCTTGACTCAGCGACCCGCCTGGACCGCTCTGAAGTCTCATGCCGATGCGATGCGTGCGACGCACCTGCGCGAGTTGTTCGCCGCCGATGCCACGCGCGGCGAACGGCTGACGCTGGAGGCGGAGGGCGTGTTCCTCGATTATTCGAAAAACCGCATCACCGATAACACCGTCCAGC
>JAYSKW010000636.1:0-7307 GCA_043726085.1 Limnoglobus sp. | reverse complement strand
GACATCGAGAAGGGCATCGCAGACGTCGATAAAGTGCTACCCGGAACGACGTTCGGAAACTTGCTCGAAATGTCGGGGCCGTACCACCGGATCGTCTCGGTGCAAACCGACGAGAAACTCTACACCATCGAACCGGGGCAGCGCATTCCGCCGACCGCGTACGTGGGTTCGATGCGCGACAAAGAGTACGGACGAACGATGGACGGCGTGCTACGAGCGGCCGCGTTACTCGGTAGCTTTCAGACCGGTTGGAAAATGAGCGAGACGATGCACGACGACGTGAAAATCGTCACGTATCGCTTCCCCGAAAATGCCGAGCCGAAGTACGACGACCCGACGAAGTTGCGGTTTAATGCCGCCCCGAGCTTTGCCATCGTCGGCGATCATCTCATCGTCGGTTCGACGCCGGGCATCGTGAAACTGCTGATTCCCGAGCTAAAAAAAGAATCGAAGGCCGATGGCTCCCCAGTCGTCTGGCGAGCGACCGGCTACGCGGCGGGCGGGGCCGAGTTGCTTCTCGCGAACCCCGAACCGACGATCACGCAGACGATCTTGACGCAAGGCATCGGCCTCGCCGAAGCCAAGAAGCAAGTCGAAGACTTCGCCGCCTGGCTACGAACCGCCGGGCAGTTGAACCTCAGCATCGATCACGCGAAAGACTGGTACGAACTGAAACTCGATTGGACATTCGGCAAATAGCTGTCGCTATTGCGGTCAGCGGTCAGCTTTCAGCGGCCAGCCAATCCGGCATCAGGTGATGGGCAACGATTTCCAAAGTTCGATTCTAGCTGACAGCTGATCGCTGACAGCTGATCGCTTTCCCGCAGGGAAACAACATGGCACGCGATACGACGACTTGGGAGGCTTACTCGCCTTCGGAGAAGAACCCGTGGGATATCAAAAAGGTCGGGCACCTGTATCGGCGTGCGGGGTTCGGCGCGACGCATTCGGAGCTTCTGCAAGGCGTGAAGGATGGCCACGAGAAGACGATCACCAAGTTGCTGAACGGCAGCGCGGCCGACCCGGACTTCGACCGGACCTCCGAGTTCATGGCGAGCGAACGCAGTATGCCCGCCGGTACGGCCGGGGTGCAACTCGCAGCGTGGTGGCTCGACCGGATGATCCGCAGCCCGCACCCGCTTCGCGAAAAAATCGCGTTGTTCTGGCACAATCACTTTGCTACGAGCATCGCCAAAGTTGCGAACGCCCGTTACATGCTCGGGCAGTATCGCCTCGTTTACACGCACTCGCTCGGTAGTTTCCGCGAACTGTTACGCGACATGACGTTCGACCCGGCGATGCTGATTTGGCTCGATGCGAAGGAAAGCAAGAAGGGCAAGCCGAACGAAAACTACGCGCGCGAGCTGATGGAGTTATTCTCTCTCGGTATCGGCCATTACACCGAAGGCGACATTCGCGAAGCCGCGAAGGCGTTCACGGGGTACGATGTCAAGTCCGGCAAAATGGCCTTCACCGAGAAGGAACACGACGGCAGTTTGAAGTCCGTACTCGGTAAGAGTGGCGACTTTAAGGGTGCGGACATCGTCGAGATTTGCCTCGCGCAAGCCGCGTGCCCACGGTTCCTGACGCGGAAGCTGTATGCGTACCTCGTGTCCGATACCGACGTGCCGACGGCGGAGGAACTCGAGCCGCTGGCGCAAATGTACAAGGCATCCGGGTACGACACCGGCAAGCTCGTCGAGACGATCTTGCGGTCGAACCGCTTCTTTTCCAGTGCAGTTTACCGAACGAAGGTGAAAGCCCCCGTCGATTTTGCGGTCGGCATCGTTCGTGGCCTCGAAGGGAACGTCGGTCCGTTGAACCTCGCGAACGCGATGGCATCGCTCGGGCAGGTGCTATTTGCGCCACCTTCGGTGAAAGGCTGGGACGGCGGGGCCGCGTGGCTGAACGCACAAACCTTGCTGTTCCGCCAGAACCTCGCGCTATCCTTGACTTCAACCGAAGACACGCGGTTCGGCCGACGTTGCGACCCCGTCGTCGTGTTGGCGAAACACGCGAAAGCGACCGACTCCGATGCGGTGAGTTTCTTCCTCGATGTCTTCCTGCAAGGCGATGTCGCACCCGATGCGCGCACGAAATTGCTCGATTATTTGGCGAAATCGAAGACGGCGAAGTACCCGCCGTTCTGGTCTGCCGATGAAGTTCAGCAACATCGAATGCGAACCGTCGCACACCTGACACTCACACTACCCGAATTTCAACTGGCGTAATTTCTCACACGGTGACCCATGACGAATCGACGCAGCTTTCTCAAATCCTCGACGCTTCTCGGCTTCGGTGCGACGGTGCCGACGTTCCTCGGGCGTGCCGCCCATGCGGCCCCGGCGGCGGGCAAGCCCGGCGCGAAAGACACCATTCTCGTCGTCGTGCAACTCACCGGCGGCAACGACGGCCTCAACACCGTCATCCCGTTCAAGGATGAGCTTTATTACAAGCACCGCCCGACGATCGCGATCCCCAAAGACAAGATCTTCGGCCTCAAAGACGGTCTCGGTTTGCACCCGAGTTTCGCACCCATCGGACGGCTGTTGAACGACCGTTCTGCGGCGTGCATCGTCCAGGGCGTCGGCTACCCGAACCCCGATCAATCGCACTTCCGCTCGATGGATATTTGGCACGCTGCGAGTACCGCCGAGAACCTCACCGAAGGCTGGATTGGCAAGGCGCTGAAGGCGAAGCCGATGCCCGCATTCCACCTCGCCGCTGGGAACGAAATCGCTCCGCTCGCGCTGAGCGGTGCCCCGGCCCGCGTGCCGTCGATTACCTCGCTCGACGATTTCCAGTTGCGAACCGGCGGCGCGAACGGCAAAGACAATCAGGCGCAAAAGAAGATTATCGAAGATGTGGCGAAGGGCGATGGTCCGATGGGGCCGCCGAACCTGCTCGACTTCGTGCGACGCACCGCAACGAACACCTACGAAAGCACCGAGCGTTTGCAAAAGATCGGCAAGACCTACGAGCCAAAGGTGCCGTACCCAACCTCGGCATTCGCGGGGCGACTCAAACTGACGGCACAATTGATCGATGCGGGGTTGGGCGCGCGGATTTTCTACGTCTCGCTCGATGGCTTCGACACGCACGCGGGGCAAGGCAGTCTCACAGGGTCGCACGCGAACTTGCTCGAAACCGTCTCGGCAGGCATCTCGGCGTTTTATCGCGATCTCGCCGAACGCGGCAACGGTGACCGCGTCTGCGTCATGACGTTCTCCGAGTTCGGACGGCGTGCCAAAGAGAACGGCAGCCACGGTACCGATCACGGCTCGGGCGCACCGATGTTCCTCGTCGGTGGCAAAGTCAAAGCCGGTGTCGTCGGCGAACACCCGAGCCTGGCAAAACTCGAAGACGGCAACCTCGTCCATTCGATCGACTTCCGCCAAGTCTACGCCACCGTGCTCGACAAATGGCTCGGCCTCGACGCGACCGCAATCCTCGGCAAGAGCTACAAGACGCTGGACCTCTTCGCGTAAATCGTGTCGATTTCGCTTGCAGTGCCCCGAGATTTCGATGACATTACTCAGTGTCATCATCAAAACCGTGAGGGCGGGTTCGTGCCATACTTCTGCAAACTCTGCTTCGCAATTTCACTCTGCACGATCGTATTCGACGTCCGCGCTCATGCGGCCGATGCGTCGGCAACCGAGGTGTTCGAGAAGCGAATCGTGCCGATTTTTAAGTCGCCGAATCCGTCGAGTTGTATGCAGTGCCACCTCGCGGGGGTGGACCTCAAGGATTACATTTTGCCCGACGCGGAGAAGACGTTCCGCAGCTTACGCGATCAAGGGCTGATCGATCTCGACTCGCCCGAGAAGTCGAAAATCGTGAAACTCATCGACATGGGCGGCGCGTCATCGAAAGCCCCGAACGCGATTCATGCCAAGGTTCGCAAGGCGGAACGTGAGGCATTCCTCGCGTGGATCACCGCATGTGCCGCCGATCCGAAACTGAAGGCGACCCCGAAGCTCGACGAAAAAGAACGAGCCACTCCGACTCGTCCGGTGGAGGTGATTCGCCATGCCCGCAAGGATAATCTGCTCGAGTCGTTCGAGAAGAACGTCTGGGCGTGGCGGTTCCGTTGCATGAACTGTCACACCGAGGGCACGCCGCAAAACGACAAGTATCGCAAGGAGCACGGCGACCGCGTCGCGTGGGTGAAGAAAGACGGCGCGGCCGCCACACTCGAATACCTGATTGCCACGAAGCTCATCGACCCGACCAAACCGGAGCAGAGTTTGCTGCTGCGAAAACCGCTCGGCGAGAAGCACGAAGGCGGCGTCAAATTCGTTGTCGGCGACGATGCGTACAAGGGCTTCCGCAACTGGATTGAAGACGTGGCCGCGATTCGGGGCGACAAGTACGCCACCGCGAAAGATCTGCCTGCCCCCGACGATGGCCCGGAGCGATTCGGCACCGAACTTTGGTTAAAACTCACGAACTGCCCGCCCGCATGGAACGATAAATTGCTTCAAGTGCGCGTCTTCGCATGGGACGCGAAGCAGAAGCAATGGGAGGACGATCCGATTGCTGTGTCGGATCGCGTCGTCTTCGGCAAGGGAAAACTCTGGCAACATACCCTGACATTGTTGGCCGCGAAAGATACCCCACGGGCGAATGCCTGGCGAGCGAAAAAACCAACGTTGCCGGATGGCAAATACCTCATCAAAGCCTACCTAGATGGCGACGGACGGTTGGCCAAGGACTGGAAAGCCACACTCGGTGACGCGGACTTTGCCGGCCAAGCCGAGTACCAAGGGAAGTGGCGCGAAGGCTACGGCGCGATGGCCGCCGTCGTGGCACCGGCAGCGAAATGATTTCGAGCTGAAATCTCCTTGGGTACGGTTGCAACAAATCGCGCATCACACCGTGCGGGCCTTTAACAGTGGCTTGCCGAGGATCGAATCGCGTTCGGTGACGGGGCCGTCTTTTGCGTCGCGGCTGATGTGCCTGGCGAACATCTCGAACTTCGCATCGAGGTCGTCGGCGTGATGCAAGATCAGCACTTCGGCAATCATCGGCAATCGCGGTGAACCCCACGCGGGCAGGCTGAGGTGCGCGAGAACGATATGTTCGAGCAACAGCAGCAACTCTGGGTTCAGTTCTTCGATCAATTTACCCGCATCGCGGATGATGTCCCGTGCGAGCGGGATATGTCCGATGAGGTATCCGGGCACCGTCATTTCGGGTGGCTGGCCGGGTAACGGCACGATGAGTTCCGCGACGCGGCCGATGTCGTGGAGTGCTGCCCCTGCGAGCACGAGATCGCGGTTGAACGGCAACAACTCCGGGAATCGCTCCGCGTATTGGTCCGCGAGCCAGATGCAGTTCCGCAATACGTTTCGCACGTGTTCGAGCCAACCGCCGGGGAACGGATAGAACTGTTTCGGGCTAGCTGGCAAGGCTTTGATCGCGTCCGCGTTCGCGTTCAAGATACCGAGTACGAGCACCTTGAGCGGCGCGTCTTTCAATTCGGCATCGAGGATCGCGAGCAACTCGGCGAGCATTTCGTCCGAGTCGAACCGCGAGCGTTCGTAGAAATCGGACTCGTTAAAACCGTCGTCTTTGTCGGCCGGTGTTGCGAGGCGGGCGTTGATGATGTCGATCTGCGGGCCGTAGCGTTCGTGTTCGCCGAATGTGCCACGCAACTTGTAGATACTGCCGATGGTCCAGTCTTTGTCGCACTGCGGGAAGAGCATCGCGTCGGCCCAGATCACACTGCCGACGGTCCGGTGCATGTTGCGAAATTTGCAGTTGTAGAACGGCTTTTTGTCCCGCGTCGTGTTGCGGACTTTCTCCGTGAGCAACGCGAAAAAATCCGAAGGCAGTTGGCCCGGTTTCAACTCGTGGAGTTTCACGACGGGCAGCTTGACCATATCGGAAACCTCACGGCATCAGGTTGTACAGAAACGGTGGCCGCGACCAATCCCACAATCGCCACGGATTGGCATCGACCGAGATCGGTAGCGGGTTCCACAACCAGGCATCATAGTACGCGCACGGCGCGTGAATAGCGAATCCGAGCAACCCGATCGCCGTTACGGCGGCCCAACCCCAACGCGAGGACAACAAGTAACCCACGGGGCGAATTGCGAACAATCCCGCGATCGGCACGATCTCCGCCACCAACCGCGAGCCGTAACAATAACCGCCCCACCAGATCGGCCACGAACCGATGAGAACCAACTGACAGGCCGCTGTCGCAATCGCGAATGCCGCCCAACCAGCGGGTGCGTTCGTAGGGTTCGCGCGGACTTTACGGAAGGCGAGCAACCCGAGGAACAGCATCCACGGCTGATACACGAACAACCCCCGTCCTGGGCTGAACAGCACGCCGAGGATATGTTCGCCGGGGAACCATTGCTCGGAAAGGAAGCCCATCGATGGCCCGAACGGGTTGCGGTAGATCGCGTAATACATCGCCGCCCACGGCAGGTAGCAGACGATCGCACACAGTGGCACGAGCAACCCGCGTCGCCAATCGCGTGCCAGAACCCACAGGCCAAACGGCACGAGAAACGTCACTGCCGAGGGACGGCACGCGAGCATACAACCGCACGCCAAACCTTGAAGAAGGATGCCCTTCCAACCCATTTTGCCTTGCGTGGAAAACTCGACGAGCAACACGACGAGTAGCCAGAACACGATCCCGCCTTGTTGCCACAACAGCATCCCGAGCGTCGTCGTAAACACCGAGCCGAGCGCCAGTAGCCACGTGGTTGCGTAGGCGGCTTCGGGCGAACCGATGCGCAATCCGATCAGGAAAAACAGGCTGAGAGACAGCCCGCAGAGGATCGATGCCGTGAGTTTTTCGATGAGAAACAGCGTGTGGTCGTCGCGCATGTCCTGACCGGTGGCCATCGCGATGAGCACGCCCGGCCACGCGAAAATCTCCATGCCGGCGGGGTACGTGGAATACACCCCCGGCCCCGTGGGGACTTCGCGGACGAAGTACGGTCGCCCCGGCCCGCAGATGTCCCATCGCGCAAGCCCCGATGGCGAAACGTACGACGAAAGCTCGCGGCTACCGGACTTCGCCATTTCCACGACGGTCGGCACCAGAGGAAGCGTGTCGCCGGTCCAAACGTGAATCGATGTGTTCCACTGGCACACCGTCACCGGCAGCGAGATGCCCAACAACGCAACGAGCACCGCCGCGTAGCCACCCGGCGAACGGGCTAATCGCGCGGACAACTTGGCCAAGCGCGAGACGAGCGACAACGGCGTCGACAAGATCGCGGTGAGGCCCAGACCCGACACCAACACCAACCGCCCGACACGATGGGCAAACGGGC
>JAYSKW010000635.1:0-2414 GCA_043726085.1 Limnoglobus sp. | reverse complement strand
GCTGATTGCGGCGGTGAACAGTTTGGCGAACCGCACGCCCGAACAGAAGCTCGCCGACCGAGCCGAGGCGATGACGTACCTACGCAAAGGCCGACCGCTACCCGAAGGTAAAACGCTGAACGATGTCGTCGAAGGAACGTGGCCCGGCGACGAAACGGACGAGCAAATTTACGAAGCCCTCGAAAGGCTTTCGTAGTGTCGCGTAGTCACTTCTTAACTCGCCACTCGCAAAGAGTTACTTTTTCTCGAACAGTTTCGGCAGAGCTTCGAACACTTTTGCAATTTTGTCGTCGTTGAGTTCGCCCAACTTGAACGCGAAATTGGCGGTCACTTTTTCGCGAACGAACATGAGTACGGTGATGTCCGCATCGCGGTGCAGGACGTACGCCGGGGGGCCGTCAGCATCTTCAAACGCGCCGATGGGAATGCTCTTCAGCCCCTGCTTCTGGCCCCATTTCGCCAGTGGGTCGAGATCGGCGGTGTCGGTGAGTTGCGTCATCCACACTTTGAAGCCATCGTCTTTCTTCGCCGTCGCTTGGCCATCGAGCTTACCGAGGAGTTTGCCGAGCGGTTCGCTGAGCGTACGTGCGAAGACGATCACCGCCGGTTTCTCTTTCTGCTCGCAGATGTAACACGTTGGCTGGCCGCGTTGCGGCCCGGTCGCCACCAGAAAGCTATACGGCCCTGGGCGTTTCCCCACGGCCACGCCCGACGCGAACGGCTCTGCCGCGAATGTCGGAAAGACCACGAAGAATAGCAGGAGCGACAGTATTCGCATGAGTTCGCGTTCCGAAATGGGTTGTCATTGCCACCGCGGCGTTAGCGCGGCTTCGGTTTTGCCTTTGGGTCGGCTTTCTTTGCCAGGATCTCTTGGCCGGTGGGGCAGTCGGACTTCAACGGGCATTCGGCGCACTTCGGTTGCTTTTCGCGGCAGATTTCTGAGGCCAATGTGGCGATGTGTTCGGTGAACGCGATGCCGCTCGTTTTAGGAATGTAATGCTCGATGGTACCGCGTGCGGATTCGAGATCGTCGATCTCGCCTTCGACGACTTTCAGACGGCGCAGGACGCGAAGCGTCGGTTCGTCGAGTGGGATCGCGTGTCCGCCGAGCGAACGCTGCGTCACCCATGCGACGGTGAAATCGTTGACGCCAGTGAAGCGGGCGAGTTGCTTGGCGGCTTGGCGGAGGCCTTTTTTGTCGAGGTCGCCGAGTTCAAACGAGTAGTACATCTCGAAGACGTACTGAAGGATTTCGACGATGCGCTGAGCTTTCGGGCCGTTGCCGGGGATTCCCTTCAGCGCTTCGTGAATTTCGGGCACGGTGCTGACGCGGATTTCGTTCCAGTCGAAGAAGGTTTTCTTGAGGTGCAGGAACGCGGCATCGGCTTGAGCGGTGGGGCAGCCTTCGCGGCAGACGCCGTAAACGAGTTCTTCGAGCACGGGCCGCTCGACCGGTTCGGCTGGTGCGGCAAGCTTCTTTTCGAGCAGCTTGAGTGCTTTCGCGAGAAGTTCGGGTTTGCTGGTCGTCGCCGGCATGGCGTGGGTTCTCGCGTTTTGCGTGTAGGCCGATTACAGCGGGGCCACCGGTCCACCGGTCGGTGTCGCCGATTCGACAGGTTCTTCGTCGTCTACGTAATCGTCTTCGTCGTCGCTACCATCATCGGTATCGGCAACGAGCGGTTCGGCAACCGCTTGCGGGTTCGACTTCGCTTTCTCTTCGGCCAAAATCCGAGCGATTTCGACGCTCTTCTTGATACCCAAATCGAGGATGAACGCCAGCACCGGCACGTAGCGAATCGCCAATCGCGCGGCGACTTTCGACTGAATGAACCCGGCGGCATGTTGCAAGCCGTAAATCGCGAGCTTTTGCTGCTTCTCGGTGCCCATCACCGACACGTAGACTTTGGCGTTTTGCAGGTCGGCAGCGACCTCGGCGCGGGTGATGGTGACGTTCTTCACCCGCGGGTCTTTCAATTCGAACAAGATCGTCGTGCTGGCGACTTCGCGAATCACCTCGGCGATCCGGGCTAGCCGGTGCGTTTTCATACGAGTCGTACTTCGAGTAATAGTAGTCCGGGAACGCCCCGGAACGATTGTCCCAGGGTCCGATTTCGCGTTACAGGGTCCGGTAGCGGATTTCGATCTTAAACGCTTCGATGACGTCGCCGATTTTAATATCGTCGAAGCCCGAGATCCGCATCCCGCACTCGTACCCTTCGCGGACGTCTTTCGCATCGTCCTTGAATCGCTTGAGCGAATCGAGGCCGACGACGCGGTCGCCGGTTGGGAACAGGATCACGCCGTCGCGGATCACCCGGACGCGAGCCGAACGCTCGATCGTGCCGCTGGTGACGTGGCAACCGGCGATGGTTCCCACTTTGCTGACCTTGAACGTATCGCGAACGATCGCACGG
>JAYSKW010000634.1:0-12222 GCA_043726085.1 Limnoglobus sp. | reverse complement strand
GTCCGAGACCGTCGTCGAAACGCGAAACCTGACCAAGATTTATCGAGACTTCTGGGGGCGCAAGAAGAAAGTCGCCCTCAACGCGCTCGATTTGACGATTCAGAAGGGCGAGATCTTCGGGTTGCTCGGGCCGAACGGCTCGGGGAAAACCACGACCATCAAGCTGTTGCTCGGGCTGTTGTTCCCGAGTTCTGGCGATGCTTTCGTCTTCGGCGAACCGGCAGCGAAAGTCGAAAAGAACGAAAAGATCGGCTACTTGCCGGAAGAATCGTACCTCTACCGCTTCCTGAACGCGGAAGAGACGCTCGACTTCTACGGTCGCCTCTTCGACATGCCTTCGGAAACACGGAAGAAGCGTGCCGCCGAACTGATCGACACCGTCGGCCTCGCCAACGACAAAAAGCGCATACTTCGTGAATACTCGAAGGGGATGCGTCAACGCATCGGCCTCGCTCAAGCATTGATTAACGACCCCGATCTCATCATCCTCGACGAACCGACCTCGGGCCTCGACCCGCTCGGCACGCGCTGGATGAAAGACTTGATCCTCGACCTGAAGAAAAAGGGCAAGACGATCATCATGTGTTCGCACCGCTTGGACGATGTTCAAGACGTGTGCGATCGGATTGCCATTCTGTATGGCGGAGACTTGCAAGAACTCGGCGCGGTCAGCAAGCTCGTCGAAGACCAAAAGCGGCTCGAAATCCGCGCGAGCGGCGTTCCACTGACGGACGCACTCAAGCGCGATCTGGCAGCCACCATCGAGAAACACGGCGGCAAACTCGAATCGTTCGGGCACCCGACGACGACGCTGGAAGACTTGTTCTTGCGGATCGTCGAAGAGTCGAAGACGCGGCCGGGACGGCGTTATCTGCCACCGGTGGACGGGAAGAAGTAGCATTCGGTTTTATCGACTTCATTCGTATATCGGTTTACTTTCAAGGAACATTCGCGATGACGGACCCCGCCCTGTTCGGGATTCTGATCCTGGAACGCGACCCCCTGACGTTCGCGAATCTGCCTGGCCTGATTCAGGTTTGGTTGCAAGATGCGGGGGGGTTCGCCGCCGTCGGCCTCGTCGTTTACCTCCTTTACGCCTTGCGCGCACCGAAAGACCAGCCGGCATCGGCCAAGGCCCGCGTGCCACTCACGATGTTTATGCTCATCATGGGCATGGTGTCGTTGCTCTGTTACGCCGGGTACATTGCCTTATTGTCGGCAGGTATCGAACGGGACACCGTCAACGTCGCACCGCAAGTTCAGCCTGGCGAGACAATTCCCTATCTTGCACCGAAATTCGCAAGAGATTTTCAGCCCCTGTTGCTGATGTTCGGCGGGTTGTTCGCGTTACTCGGTATCGGTCAGCCGTTCGCTTTGGACTTGTTCAAGCTCCGCTTTCGTCGCATCTGGGCACTTACGAAGGTAGGGTTCCTCGAAACGTGGCGAAACCGCATGTTTTGGGTGTTCATATTGTTTGTGCTCCCGTTCATGTTCCCCGCACAATGGTTCATTCCAATCAAGGCCGAGGATCAACTCCGATCGACGATTGATTTTTCCAGTTTAACGATGACGTTTTTGCTACTTCTACCCGGCGGGATTATTGCCTCACTCAGTATCCCGGACGATGTGAAACGGCAGACAATTTACACGATCGTTACGAAACCGATCGAGCGATTTGAACTCGTCCTCGGTCGGTTCTTCGGCTTCACGTTGCTCGTGACGGTACCGCTGATCTTTATGACGCTCGGCACCTGGTTGTTCATCAGCACGACGACGCTCGATGAGAAAGCGGTCGAAGAAACGCAAAAGGCACGGATCCCGCATCGCGGGCAGTTATATTTCCGCGCGAGAAGCACCGAATATAAGGGAACGAACGTCGGTCGCGAATTCGATTATCGCAAGTACATCGCCGGCTCCAAATCGACCTCCGAACGCGCCATTTGGGCATTCGAGAACATCCCTGCCGCGATGGCGGGAACCGACCGCGATGCGGTGCCGTGCGAATACACCTTCGACATCTTCCGCCTCACGAAGGGCGATGAAAACCGCGGTGTAGACATCAACATCCGCTTCACGACGTGGCAATGCGATCAAGTTCCGCCGACTGTGCGTGGCGATGGCACGTGGCGTTGGGCCGAAGCCGAAAACGAGCAAAAGTATAAGGCGGAACGCGAAGACATCGACAAGCGACTCGCCAAGGGTGAAATCCCCGGCGTGTCGATCAAGTCGCTCGATTATGCGTTGCCGAACACGCCGGGCTGGAAGTTCGTCAACGACCTCGCGGAGAAGTACGGATTCTACGAGGTGGCTTCGGTGGAAGTCTACGACTATCACCCGAGTGGCATACCCGTGCCAGTGGGTCTGTTCCGCAAGGCACGCGAAGGTTCGCCACCTGCGGGCAAACCGCGAGTCCAGACATACGTGAAGTGCATCAGCGACGGCCAGATGCTCGGCATGGCATCGGGCGATTTGTACTACATGGAAGGCGAGAAATCGTTCACCGAGAACTTCTTCAAGTGTTCGTTCGGCCTGTGGTGCCAGGTCACCGTGGCGATCGGTGTCGCGATCACGTTGAGCACTTACCTTGCCGGGATCATTAGCTTCCTGGCCACGTTGTTCATCTACCTCAGTGCGTACCTGATCGAACACTTGAAAGATGTCGCCGGGGGCACGAGTACGGGTGGTGGACCGTTTGAATCGTTGACGCGAATTCTCGGAACCGACACGCCGACGGCACAACTCGACCGAACGGCGGGGGTCAAAACGGCCGAAGTCGGCGACGTCGCATTCTCCTGGGTCTTCCGGCGCTACGTGAACATCGTCCCCGACGTCTACGCTTTCAGTTGGACGAGTTTCCTGAAGGAAGGCTACAACATTAACTTCGAGTACCTCGCGATGAACTTTATCCTCGTCGTTGGCTATCTGTTGCCGTGGGGTATTCTGTCGTATTATCTGATTCGGAATCGCGAAGTGGCTGCGTAGTGACGTTCCCGACATTTATTCGATTATCTTCGAGACGGTGACTGCTATGGCGAATCCTTTTCAACAAGCAATGTTACGGCGTAAGATCGCGTACGGCATCGCGATCATCGCCCTCTTCACGCTGAGTATGTTCTGGCGTGGCAAAGTGCGTTTGCCGCTGTCCGAAGAAGCCCGCGTGGTGTACCTAAACCATGCGCGTCGCGGCAGTACCGACGACAAGCCCGAAGCGGCCCCGTATTTGATTAACCGGGCGGCCGATTGGCTGTCGAGCCGTACGATTCAAGAACAAGCCCGGCCCGAAGCACTCGACCTTCGCGAACTCGAACAGGGCGATGCGGAAATCTCGGGTTCGCTGTTGCGGTGCGTGCTCGTCGGTTCGCGTGGGGTCGCAACGACGGTCACGTGGCGAATGGCCATCGAGAAACAGAAGCGCAACGAGTTCCACGAATTCGAGAACCTCGTCCGTGTGGTGACGCGCCTTCAGCCGAACTTTATCACGCCGTGGATTTATCAGAGTTGGAACATCGCTTATAATATCTCCGTCGAAAACGACCGCCTCAACGACATGTATTACTACATCGCACGCGGCATCGAACTGCTCGCCGAAGGCGAGCGAATGAACCGCATGTCGCCGGATATGCGATTCCAGATCGCCTTCTACTACCAGAACAAGTTCAGCGTTTCGGACAAAGTGACGACGCTACGTTCGCTGTTCCAACTCAGTAACGTGAAGCACGAAGACCGTAACCCGGCTCGCTTCCGAAAAGACGGCAAGCTCGACATGCTGGCGTTCCAGACCTTTGTACGCAAGAACCCGCAACTGGTTCGGCGACTCCGCGAAAAGCTTGGCTACACTCGTCCCGAACAGATCGTTCAGTTCCTCGAAGACAATAAAAAAGTACCGACCCGATACGACATACGCAACGATCAATGGTTACCGAACGAGTCGCAGTTTCCCGCATTGCCTCCGAAGCCGGCACCCGATGAGGCCGGCCCTCGCTCGGAAACCGACGACACGTTCGATGCGTTCCTCGCCGCCCGTTCGTGGTACGTGGCCTCGCGCGAATTCATTCCACCGCCACCGTCAGACCGAATGCCGATCGGCTTCACGGAACTGCAAGGAAACGACAAGTTCCGTTACCGCATTCCGAAATCGCCGATGTTAATCATCTTCCGTCAAGGTGCTGCTCGCGCGCAGTCGTACCTCGCCGAACGCCTGACGAAAGAAGGCTGGTTCGACCGATCGACGAAATGGTACCCCGACGAACGCGCCGACCAAGACGCCGACCTGTGGTTCAATCGCGGCAGTGGCGATAGCGGTTACGGTGAAGGATTGCAAACGGCACGCGCATCGAAGGCGGAGTGGGAGAAGACGTATTCGATGTGGAAGACGCACGGGGAAGAGAACGGCCTGCAACTCGATCAAGCCACGCTGATTCGCTTCAACGCGCTGGCCCAAAAGGTCACCGATGAACAAGCGATGCGGTTCGCCAACTACACAGACGAGCAACTCGTTCAGATTCAAATCGTTCCCGAGCAAGTAAAGGCTCGCAACCGACTGCGATTCTACGAGCAAAATCGACAAGTGACGAACTTCGAGTTTTTCTTGAACTCCTCGGAAGCCGAACAACAGCAGGATACGGTCAATGCCCGTAAGCTGCTCTGGGAAGCCGAGCAAGCCGACAAAGCGGCCGACAAAGTGCGTGCCGCCGAAGGGTACGCGAAGGGGCTGGCAGCGTGGCGTCAGGTGCTGTTAAATTACAAGTCGTTTCACCGTTCGGGGTCCAATCAAAAAGCGGAAGAAGACACCTACGAATACCACCTCGCGCTCGTGCGTTTGATCGAGCAAAGCCCGCGAGTCGACGTTATGGCGAGAAATCGCGCGCTGGCGATTCGCGGGGTAATCCCGACTGTCGACGACGACATGCTCAAGGTCTTTCTGTCGCGGGAAATCGCCGAACGCGAAGCCTGGGTGTTGACCGCCATCGCCGACCCGCGCGTCCAATCGCGTGCGGATCAGATTTTGCGAGAAAGCAAAACCGACCCCACGGTGCTCGCGAAATACCCGTCGATTGCTCAGGGGCGGGACGCGATCGTTCGCGAATTGGTCGAACGGAAAGATTACGAATGGTTGCCCGAGTACATGTCGGACCTGAAAGACGATACGAACCGCTGGGTTCGCGAAGAAGTGCGTAGAGGCGTTCGCGATCGCACGAGACCCTCACGACCCCAACCGGCCGCGACGATGCAGAACTGATCCGAGAAATCCGCGAACGGACTCACCCGGCTTTCGGCACCGTTGCCCTAAGCCGGGTGTTTGCGTAAATATCGAATAGAAATTTTCCGCACACAGAGTGAAACGCTCATGGCTTCCGTTGTTCTCGCAGTCCTCGCTCATCCGGACGATGCGGAGTTTCTGTGTGCGGGCACGCTCGTTCGGTTGCAGCGAGAACGCGGGTTCGACGTCCACATCGCGACGATGACGCCCGGCGACTGCGGTTCCGCCGAATACGGCCCCGACGAGATCGCTCGCATTCGACGTGCCGAGGGGGCCGCCGCCGCCCACGCGATCGGTGCGACGTATCACTGCATCGAAGAGCGAGACTTGCGAGTGATTTTCAACGAGTGCGTTCTGGAGAAAGTCGTAAGGCTCATCAACCGCGTCGACGCAGAAATCGTGCTTACGCACAGCCCGGACGATTACCACCTGGACCACGAACAAACCAGCAAAATCGTGCGGGCCGCGACTTTCGCCGCCCCGATTCCAAATTTCCTCCACGGCCGACACGAACACCCGCCGATCAACGCGATCCCGCACACGTATTACTGCGACCCGCTCGAAGGAAAGGATCTTTTCGGCCAGAAGATCGTTCCGACATTCCGCATCGATATCTCGACGGTGATCGACGACAAATCGCGAATGCTCGAATGCCACGAAAGCCAACGGAACTGGCTCCGCAAGCACCACGGCGTCGATAGTCTGGTCGATTCGATGAAGACGTGGGCCGCCGAGCAAGGTCGTTCCGCTGGCGTGAAGTACGCGGAAGGGTTCCGCCAACACCTCGGCCACAGCTACCCACAAAACAACCGACTATTGGAACTTTTGGCGGCCCGATGATCGCACACCTCCGTGAACGTCTCATGAACGAGTGGCGCGCATCCTTGACGCCACCTCGGGACAGCAATAACTAAAGCTAAATATGTTTCCAGTCCGGGATTCACAACCGTGTGAGCCACCCGGACGGCCGCCGATGGTCGTGCAAACCCACGGTCGGTCCCCCGCAGTCCCCGCAGGTCTGTTACATGACAAACGACGATACGACGGTTAGCCCCACAGCCAACGACGAAGCCAAAGTGGATGCCGCCACTCCCGCAGCGGAGGGAACGAGTGCTGAGGTTGTGGCTGTCGCAACCGATGCGGTCGCCACTCCGGTCGAACCGGAGATCCTCGGTGCGGCTCCGCCACCGCCTCCCGTGCCGGCACTGCCTCCGCAGCCGGTGCCCGTCGTGCCGCGCGCGCCGCAGTCGCAAGACCTCTCGCGGATCGCACAAGACTTGCAGATTCGCAAAGTCCAAGTCGAAGCCGTGGTGCAACTCCTCGACAGTGGGAACACGGTGCCGTTCATCACGCGGTACCGCAAAGAACAAACCGGCGGGCTGAACGAGGACGGCATTCGCCTCATTCAGGGTCGCATCGATTCGATTCGCCAACTAACCGACCGTAAGCAAACCGTGCTGAAGAGCATCGCGGGGCAAGGTCGACTGACGGACGATCTCACGCAGGCAATCCTCGAAGCCGACCACCCCAAACGGCTCGAAGACCTTTACTTGCCATATAAGCCGAAGAAGCGAACGCTGGCCTCCGATGCTCGCGAAAAGGGCCTCGAACCGCTCGCACTCGCAATCTGGACACGCGACTCTGCGGTGGACAAACTCGACGAAGTGCTGCCGGGAATGGTCGATCCGTGGAAGCAACTCCACGATGTCAACGATGTCATCACGGGTGTGAAGCACATCCTCGCGGAACTCGTTTCGGAAAACTCCGACGTTCGCGGGCCACTGCGAGCGTACATGTGGGATACCGCAATACTCGTCTCGACCAAAATCGAAACCGTGCCGGAAGGAAAGGGCATCGAGTATCGCGAGTATTACGAGTTCAAAGAACCCGTTCGCAGCATTCCGCCACACCGCGTGCTGGCCGTGAATCGCGGTGAAAAAGAACAGATTCTGCGGCTGCGCGTCAGCGTCGATGTTCCGCGTGCGAAGCTCATCGCCGAAGATAACCTGCCTCTGGCGGACCACCCGAACCAAAAGATTCTTATCGAAGTCGCGACCGATGCTGTCGATCGACTGATCTTGCCGAGCCTCGAACGCGAAATTCGCCGCGACCTCACGGATCGCGCCCAGGACCATGCGATTCACGTGTTCGCACGCAATTTGCGAGGGTTGTTCCTCCAGCCGCCGTTGCGTGGGAAGCGGGTGCTCGCCATCGACCCCGGAATGCGGTCGGGCTGCAAAGTAGCCGTACTCGACGAAACCGGCGTACTCCTCGAAGATGCCGTCATTTACCCGCACCAACCGCAAAAGCGTAGCGATGAGGCCAAGCGGAAGCTCGAGCAACTGATTCGCAAACATGGCACATCCGTGATCGCGATCGGCAACGGCACCGCATGCCGCGAGACCGAGCAACTGATCTCGGACTTGATCGCGGAACTCGAAGACGCACGAATCAATCCGAAGCCGAAGCTGACGGCCGTCGCACCGCTGACCGTCGAAGCAACAGCCGTCGTTCCACCCGAATCGGCAATGCCTGCGGCCCCACTCGCCACGGTATCCGCAGCGGCGGCAGAATCGGTCGAGATGAGCACGCACGTCGGCGTCGCGGAGACGGTACTCAGCATCGTCAGTATGCCGGGAGAATCCTCGGTGATGTCCGCGGATGCGATGCCGACGGCGGAATCGGTCACGACCACCGATACCGCGAAACCCGCTGCGAAAACGCCACCGCCGCCACCGCTCGTAATTAGCCTCGAAGGCTTGCCCGATGCGCCGACGGACCTCGCGTACGTCATCGTCAACGAGGCCGGTGCCAGCGATTACTCGGCTAGTCCGATCTCGAAGGAAGAGTTCCCGACACTCGATGCCACGACGCGCGGCACGGTGTCGATCGGCCGTCGCCTGCAAGATCCGCTTGCGGAGTTGGTCAAAATCGACCCGCAACACGTCGGCGTTGGGTTGTACCAACACGATCTCCGCCCGAAGCACTTGAAGGCATCGCTCGAAGGCGTCGTCGAATCGTGCGTGAACCACGTGGGCGTCGATGTGAACACCGCGAGCGTGCCACTGCTCCGACACGTTTCGGGGCTGAACCAGTTGGCGGCCCGCGAACTCGTCGAGTATCGCAAAGCGAATGGCCCTTTCAAGACCCGCGAGCAACTCAAGAGCGTGCCACAACTCGGCGAAGCAAGATTCACGCAAGCGGCGGGGTTCCTGAAAGTGATCGGCGGCGAAGACCCGCTCGATGTGACGTGGATTCACCCGGAAAGCTACCCGGTGGCCCGGCAGTACCTCACCGACATCGGCTTCAGCCCCGTCGATCTTCTGGATAAGGCGAAGATCGCGCAAATTTGCGAGAAACTGAACGATGCAAACCCCGAAGACGTCGCGCGAAAGCTCAACGTCGGCGTACCGACCGTGCTGGACATCTTTGAAGCGATTGCACGGCCCGGCCTCGACCCGCGCGAGGAACTGCCACCGCCCGTCTTCAAGAAGGGCATCCTCAAAATCGAAGATGTCACGACGGGCATGGAACTGACCGGCACGGTGTTGAACGTGGTGCCGTTTGGGGCGTTCGTTGATATTGGCGTGAAGGAAAGCGGCCTCGTTCACATCAGCCAGATGGCGAACCGCTACATCAAGTCGCCGTACGATGTGGTGTCCGTAGGCGATGTCGTTCACGTGTGGGTGATGGAAGTGAAGGCGGGCGACAAGAAAATCTCGCTGTCGATGATCCCACCCGGTTCGGAACGCAAACCGATGGGCCGTCAGGAGCAGTTCGAGCCACGCCAAGAGCGACCGCCGCAACAGTCGCGGCCACAAGCCCCACGCCAGGAACGTCAGGAGCAGCGACCGCCGCAACAGGGTCAGGGACAAGGTCCGCCGCAAGGCGACCGACGCGGGCCAGGTGGACCACCGCAAGGCCCGCGCCAAGTTCCTCCTGGCGATGGTGGGCGTCGTTTCCCCGCACCGCGTCAAGGTGGGGGACAAGCCCCACGCCCGCAATTCCCAGCGAATACGGGTGCGCGAAACATTCCGCAACCCTCTGTGCCTGCCGCGCCGTTGCCACCACGGAAACCGGCCAAGCCACGTGCGCCCGTCAAGCTGACCGACGAGAAGAAGGCGGGCAAAGCCGCGCTGAATACCTTCGCAGAACTGTCTGCGTTCTTCACGAATCGCACCGAACCGGACGTGAAGCCAACCGACGCGACACCTGCCCCGGAATCGAATACTGAGGATAGGGCTGCCCCACCATCGGACACTCCGCCTACTAATACGTAACATCGGCATTGGTTTGTATCGCCCGCCGATTTTGACACCGAGGCTTTCTCGAATGGCCGCGAATGATCCTGCAACACCCGACTCGTCGGCATCGAACCCGACGCAAAAGCCGGTGCCGACCAAACGGTTGAATCCGCTCGTACCCGGTGGGTGGGCGGCTGCGATCTTGCTCGTTTTGATCGTCGTTTGTTTGCTCGTGTTTAATACGCCGAACCGGATTTCCGTTTCGGAGTTCTATCAACTCGTCGATGCGGGACAGATCAAAGTCCTCAAACTAATCGGAACCGAACGAGCGGTGGGCGAAGTCCGCGACCCGACCGGCGAGATGGCGAAAACCATGCGGCTGACCGGCGGCCAGTTTTCGTTCGTATTGCTTCAAACCGACGACCAATATCGGTTGGTCAAACTGATCGAAGACGCCGACGAGAAATATCGCGCGGAACTGAAAAAAACGAACCCGAGCGATACAACCGAACGGGTACGCATCTCGAAGGACGAAGAACAACTATCGTACCTCGGGCCACTACTCTGGGCGTTCTTGCCGCTGATCGTGTTCGTCTTGTTCTTCGTGTTTTACGTGCTGCCACGCATCCGCGAACCGGGCGGTAGTGGCTTCCTGAACAACTACATTCGCAGCCCCGCTCGCCGTTATGAAAAGGGAAAGGCGCGTACGACATTTGAAGATGTTGCAGGAATGGATGCCGCGAAACGCGAACTGCAAGAGGTCGTCGATTTCCTGAAAAGCCCCGACAAATTTACGCGACTCGGTGCCCAAGTACCGAAAGGTGTGCTACTCGTCGGCCCGCCCGGCACCGGCAAAACGCTTCTGGCGAAGGCCGTCGCGGGTGAAGCCAACGTGCCATTCTTTAACATTAACGGCTCCGAGTTCATTCAGATGTTCGTTGGCGTCGGTGCCAGCCGCGTTCGCGACTTGTTCAAAACGGCGAAGGAAAATTCGCCGTGTGTGATCTTCATCGATGAGATCGACGCCGTGGGACGGATGCGCGGCGCGGGCGTGGGCGGTGGGTCCGACGAACGCGAACAAACGCTCAACCAAATTCTCAGCGAGATGGACGGCTTCCAGCCCACCGAGACGGTGATCGTACTAGCGGCCACGAACCGGCCCGACGTGCTCGATTCCGCGTTACTGCGACCGGGACGTTTCGATCGGCACGTGACGATCAATCGCCCGACCTGGCAGGGACGGCTCGCGGTGTTGAAAGTCCACATTCGCAACAAGCCGATTGCCGACACCGTCGACCTCGAACGGATCGCGCGTTCGATGATCGGCATGAGCGGCGCGGACCTTCGCAACCTGTGCAACGAGGCTGCACTGGTCGCCACCCGCAACGGCAAAAACAAGATCGAGCAGGACGATTTCGATCAAGCTGCCGACCGCGTTCGCCTCGGTGCGAAGCGCGAAGAAGCGTTCGGCGATCAGGAAAAGAAACGTACGGCCTATCACGAAGCCGGTCACGCACTCTGCGCTTGGCTCGAACCGAAAGCGGCTCCGATCGAGCGAGTATCGATCGTTCCTCGCGGTCGTGCAGGCGGCTTTACGCTGTTCCAACCCGACGAAGATCGCGTCGATCATTCGCTCAGCGAACTGATGGCCGAACTCGTCGTGGCGATGGGTGGTCGCGCTGCGGATCGTCTCGTGTTCGGCGAGCCGATGAGCGGTGCGATCGGCGATTTGAAACACGCCACCCGGATCGCGCGAATGATGGTCACGCAGTTCGGCATGAGCGATAAACTCGGGCCGGTGTCGTATCGTGCCGGCGAGGAACACGTGTTTCTGGGTAAGGAAATCGCCGAGTCGCGCGACTTCAGCGAAGGTACCGCACGCATCATCGACGAAGAGATTCAGCGGATCCTATTCGAGACAGAAGCTCGTGCCACAAACTTGATTTTGAAGAATCGCGACGACCTCGACCTACTGGCAAATAAGTTACTCGAACTCGAAGAAATCGATCGCGAGATGGTCGATCAACTGTTGCGAAAAGGCACGCCAAACACCGAGCATCACGGCGGAAAAACGATGTCGGAAACACCGCCACCGGACCTCGGCAAATCGAAACTCGCATTCGGCGGAGCGTGATTTCCGTGGCCTCGGAAATCACGATTAATTAATCAACGGCACCCACTCGGTGACGTCGAACCGACAGTGTGGGGAACGCTCGGGTGCTTCCGTCGATTCGACGTAAGCATCGAGGCACGGCTCGATCAGTTTCATTAAGTCGACGGGTCTCAGGTAGCCTTGTTCGCGACAGAACATCAAGTCGGTGCCGTGCCCTTGTACGGTGACCATAATCGCCTTTGGGGAAACGGCTTTCACTTCCTTTGCGTACGCATATCCGCTCGGCGTAGATGGTACGAGGACGTAGGTTTTCTCCTCCTCGGCGGGGCCGGGTGCTTGCGGCGCTGCCAGTCTCAGATAGCTGCCGATGCGTTTCGCCAACCCGCCCGACTTGGCTTCCTGGCTCGACATTTCGACTTCGGTCACGTCCTGGTGCGGGATGCGGTTGGATAGAAACGCCGTCGCTTGTTCGATCATCGGCGTGCTGAGTGCGCGGCTCAAGTCGCTCTGGATTTTGCAGATGCTCACGAGGCCGCCACGCGGTTGAATCACCAACTTATCGAGAATCTCGTGCATATGCTGTAAGTCGTCCGCGTTCAATTTCA
>JAYSKW010000633.1:0-6171 GCA_043726085.1 Limnoglobus sp. | reverse complement strand
CCTGACGGTAAGTTTGAAGATGTATCTGCCGGGTCGGGCTTGGATTTTGCCGGTCACAATATGGGTGTAGCGGTTGGTGATATTGACAACGATGGCTTGCCGGATCTGGTCATCACCCAATATGCTGGTGTGAAAGTCTTCAGGAATCTCGGGAGTTTTCACTTTGCGGACGTCACGGCAACTTGCGGCATTTCCAACCCCCATTGGGGGACATCCGTTTCATTCGTCGATTACGATTTAGATGGCAGACTCGACCTCTTTATCGCGAATTACGTCGACTTCGATCGCGGGCATACCTGCGAAAACAGCACGCAAGGCGGACGCGAATTTTGTGGACCGTCATCCTTCACGGGTGTGCCTTCCAAACTGTTCCGGAATCTGGGGGAAAGGGGTGCTGACGTCAAATTTCAAGATGTGAGTATGTCGTCCAACATCGGCAAAACTCTAAGCCCAGGCTTGGGCGTGTACTGTGCGGATCTCACCGGCGATGGTTGGCCCGATATATTCGTTGCCAACGATGCCAAACCCAATTTCCTGTGGGTGAATCAGAAAAACGGAACCTTCGTAGAAGACGCACTCCCACGCGGGATCGCGTACAATTCAATGGGTCAAGCGGCCGCGAATATGGGCATAGCGATCGGCGACGTCAATCGCGATGGTCTCCTCGACTTGTTTGTGACGCACCTCACGACCGAATCGAACACGCTTTGGGTGCAGGAGCCATTAGGCTTCTTCAAAGATCGAACGATACTGACGAAAGCGGCCACCACGAAGTGGCGAGGGACGGGATTTGGCACGCTCATGTCCGACTTCGACTGCGATGGCGATGTGGATATTGCAATCGTCAACGGTCGTATCTCGCGAGGCTCCACTAACGATGCGACTCTACCGAAGTTTTGGCAGAACTACGGAGAACGGAACCAAATCCTACTCAACAACGCGGGAAGTTTCTCCGATGTTTCGAGCGACAATCCTGCCTTTTGTGGTTTCGGGAATGTTGGCAGGGGGTTGGCCGTCGGCGACTTAAATGGCGACGGGTTTCCCGACCTCGTCACTATTGCGATCGGCGGACCTGCCAGAGTGTTTCTCAATACTGCGAAGTCCGCAAACCACTGGCTAGTCGTTCGTGCCCTCACGCCGTCGGGGGCTCCGGCAATCGGTGCGGAGGTCCGGCTAACAACGGAAACCGGTAAACAGTTGCGAGTGATTCAACCTTCCGAAAGTTACCTATCGAGCAGCCAGCCCGATGCGTTTTTTGGGCTGGGTCGCGTCGAGGATTTCCGCGAACTCCGCGTTCGCTGGCCAGATGGGACGTCGACGATATTGCCTGCTGGCAAGGGAAACCGGATTGTCACCGTTCGTCAATCGGGCACTGCGAAATCGCAACCGTAAACTCGCAGATGTCACTTCTCTTTCCACTGCGACAAAGGCATACGACAATGACTCGCAAACGTGCCCTATTCATGACGCTGCTGTTCGCGGCTTGCATAGCCGGTGCGACGTATTATTTTGTTAGATGGTATTACGTCGTACCTGTTCCGAGCGTTCCCGAAATCCCAACCGTTTGGACCGATCCACCAATCGTTGAAATTGCAGGTTTGAAGCGGCGTGCCGTTCTCGCAAATGACCGCAGTGGGAGTGCATGGGGCGAATACGGCATGGTATTCGATGCTCACGACCGCCCCGACGAATCGAAGGTTTGTTATCAGACCGCGATGCGATTATCGCCGAAAGATGCGCGTTGGCCGTACTTTCTCGGCCAATTTTATCGCGATGAGAACACCGACCGGTGCATCGAACTTTACCAGCAGAGTTCCCGATGCGAACTCGCGACACCGTCGGATCGGCTCGCGATTAACATGACTCTGGCCGACTACCTCATGCAGCACGAACGTCGTGCGGAAGCGCAAGACATTTATCGCCGCTCATTTGAACTGGATCGCAATAATCCTTGGGCTGCGCTTCGCTGGGGTCAGACTGTCGCGGAACAGGACAATGAAGAATTGGCGATGACGATACTTGCGAGTTTGAAAGCGAACGTCCATGCTCGAAAACGCGCCGCCACAGCGATAGCGATGATCCATCGCCGTGCGGGTCGAAGCAAGCAGGCCGAGCAGTTCGAGTATATTTCTTCGTCATTTCCCGACGATCAAAGCTTCATCAACCCTTTGCTCACGGAAATTGCGTCTTTGCAACGCGGGTGGAGCGTCATGATGAGAACGCTGACGCAACTCGAATCGCAGCGGAACTATCCGGCGGCCCTACAAACCGCGCGGCGTATGGTGGATCTCTATCCGAGCGCGAAAAACCAAATGATACTCGGACGTGCCTATGTGAATGTGGCCGACTACGATTCGGCTATTCCCGAACTCGAAGACGCCGTTCGCGGCGATCCGAAGCTCATGATGGCGCAAGCATTCCTCGGCATCGCGTGGTTTCATCGGGCCGACGGGATCAGTAAGACGGAAAGAACTAAACTATCCGATGAATATCTTCAAAAGTCCGTCGTTCATCTCGAACGTGCCGTCGAAATGAAGGCCGACTACGCCCCAGGGTACTATTACCTCGCGAGGGCAATGCTACGACAGAATCGCCCCAACGATGCTCTTCGCGCCATTCAAAATTGCATTCAAAGTCGCCCGGAAGAATGGGAAGGGTACGTCATTTGGGGCGAAGCTCTCGCGATGAGCGGCAATAAAAGCGAAGCCATTCGCGTTACGGAACAAGCCGTGAGCTTGGCGAATCCCAGCGATCCTCGTCCCAAGCTGGCTCTGGAAAAAATCAAGGCGTGGAAGTGAGTATCTTGCCTTCTCCAGGGCGAACGACGACCTTGCGATTCGCCGCACCGCCGGGAAACGCTTCCATCGTGCCGTTCGGCCATTTGACTTCGAGCTTATCGTATTCGGTCGCGATGCCGAGACCGAACATTCCCACGGCGGCACTCGACGACAAATAGCTCTGTTCGGATCGAATCGTCTGAAATTGTGTACGTCCTTTCGCGGTGACTCTCAGGTCTGTACCGAGGAGATCGCGACCGCCGAGTTTCGGATCGTTGGCGTGGATTTTGAGCCAGTTGTTGCCGACGGACACGTTGCGGTACAGCCTCGCACGATCTCCGAGACTGACGACCAAGAGATCGGGCCTGCCATCGTCGTCGTAGTCGCCCATTGCCAAGCCGCGTGCGACGTTCGGCGTTCCGCAAAACGCGGCATTGGAAGTCGAAACATCGACGAACTGACCCTGTCCATCGTTTTTGAGCAACTGATTCCGCTCGGCGTACGCTCGCCAGAATGGCGGCAAATGATCGGTACCTGCCACCGGTGGACCCGAGTACACTTTACCGTTCACGAACGCAATATCGGGGTGTCCGTCCAAGTCCAAGTCGGCGGCCACCGCGCCGAAACCCGTGCCTCGCCATTTGGTTTTTAGCACACCTGTCTCGATGGTTTTATCTCGGAACAGTCCAGCCGGGCCTTGTTTCCAGAGCGTATGCGTTTCATTTGTAAGATGCGTTACGAACAAGTCGGTCAACCCATCGCCATCGAAGTCTGCCGCCGCAATACCCATGTTTGCGTACTGCGAACCCATGGCCGTTAGTGCGATGCCACGAGATAGCCCTTCTTCCTTGAACGTGCCATCCTTTTGATTGACCCACAAGAAGTTCGGTTTACCATCGTTCGTGACGAAAATATCGGGCCATCCATCGCCGGTGAGATCGGCACAGTAAACGCCCAACCCTGGGCCGGTCTTCGCAGCCAGTCCCGCCGCAACCGTGACGTCTTGAAACTTTGCTATCGCACCGTCTTTCGGTCCGAGATTGTGGAACAGCTTGGCTGCCGTACCCGGAAAGGTTTTGGGGCCGCAGAAGTCGCGGGAACCATCGGGGGCCGTGCAGGGCCACGAACGGTCATAATCGACGTAGTTAATGATGACGAGATCGAGCCGACCATCGCGGTCGTAGTCGAAGAATGTAGCAGAGGATCCCCACAACGGGTTGTTGATTCCCGTTTCCGCAGTCACATCGCGAAACTTGCCCGCACCCTCGTTGTGAAGCAGTTTTGCCCCGACGAATTGAGTGATGAGTACATCCGGCCGCCCGTCGTTGTCGAAATCGCCAACCGCGACCCCGACATTGTAACCGTCGAAATCCAGGCCACTACCTGCCGATGCATCGCGGAAAGTTCTATCGGCATTTTGCAGATAGAGTTTGTTCGTTTTGCCCGACTTTGGACCCGCAGATTGCAGCAGTAGTAAGTCCAGTTTGCCATCACCGTCGGCATCGAACATCGCGCAACCGGCAACCATCGACTGCGGCATGAAAAACTCACCGGTCGGGCCGCCATCATGAACGAACTTCAGGCCTACTTTATCAGTGACATCCTCGAACCAAACCGGGCCGTCGGTCGCACGCGCGTCCACCGCGATGGTCGGGGGTGCCGGCACATCGGGTTTACACCCGCAAAGTAGCAACACCGCAAGTGCGAGGAATGGCGGCTGATGCGTGCGAATAAATGACATGACGTTTCCGAACGATAGTATCGCAGAAATCGCGAGAATCCCTGCGGGAGAAATGGTGAATTTCAATGAGGGATTTATAATAACTTAAGCCAGAATAGAGAAGTCTCACCGGTCCACTTTCACAACTCCGATACGAAAGTCGATCGGCTCGCCGAACTCCGCATTAGATGGCCGCCATCGCATTTACCAAGTCCGGTTTGCCCTCGGCCCCTTGCCACTTCGCGCCGAGGAACGTTCTGGCCTTGAAGCGGTCCATGCTCCCGCATTTCGTAGCATAGTCGTTCCAAAGGTCTTCAAAAGCGACCCCCGGTCACCTCCAGGAAGTGGGAGGCCACGCGCGGAGGCAAAAGAATCTTCCCTTTTGCGTCTTCAAGGGTGGAACCCGACAAATTCACCTCCGCCCCGGCCAGCGCCGGCGTCCAGTCTTTCACCACATCTTCGAGGGTCGCACGCTTCTCTGGCGGTTGGCCCTTCGCATCGTCGCGGATGCCCTTCTGCCGCGACAATCCGATAATCGGCGGCTCCTCTTTGACCATCGGCTTCGCTCCTTCGTTCTTTTTCACCTCCGCCTTCGCCGGTCCCGGTTCTTCGCCCACAGCGGCGCGGTAACCCGTGAAGCCGCCGACACCCAGTAATCCGAACACCAATACAACAGCCGCGTTCGCTTTCAGTTTCGTGATGAGCATGGCTCGAATCACTCCTTCGCAAAGTAATGTGACGGTGGGCGAAAGTGCGACAGCAGCGACTGCCACCGCTTCGATAGTCGATTGCAACAGCACGGCAGGCACGGTGGCCGTGGTCGCGTTCTGAGTGATCAACAGAGCCAGCGAACTCGTCGATAGCGTCACGCCGCGACTCGCCAGCCGTTTGGCGAGCATGGCGCGTGCCCGGCTTAGGCGGCTGTTCACTGAACCTTCCGGGCAGCCGAGGTGGATCGCGGCATCGGCCCGCGTGCGGCCTTCCACATCGCAGAGCACGATCACCGCCCGATAATAATTGGGTAGCCGGGTCAGTTCCTCGTCGAGAACGACCACCAGATCATCCCACCCCGCCTCGCTTTTCGCGGACTCGGGCAGCGCAGTCAGCAGCGATTCGCGAGCGTTCCGCTTCATGGTGATTGCCGGCGCGCGGATCGCGGTTTGATGGGCGACCCCGTACAGCCAATTGCCAACCGCGTTGGGTGGCGAAATCGACGCCGCCTTCCGTGCGAGTACGAGAAATGTGGCTTGAAACGCATCTTCGGCATCTTGAGTGTGCCTCAAAACGCGATGGCAAACCCCCAACACCATCGCTCCGTGTCGCCGCACCAACTCGGCGAATGCCGATGGATCTCGACGTTCGATGAACGCAGACAATAGCTCGCCATCGCCGCGGATATGATCGGGCGAATCTCGGAGTACCTGGGCCAGACCGCCCGCCATTGCATTCGACTGCTTTGTTGTCATTCGCTCGTCCAACTACACTGCGTTCGACAGTTCACGAAGAGTATTCCGCATTCGGGCGGAAATCCATCCACGACTTGTGCAAAAATTGCGAGCAATTGAAATTGTGTACGGGAGTGTATGGGAATCGAACCCACTGGGGCCGTTGTTCACGACCCCCACAGGTTTTGAAGACCTGGGCCAGCGCCAGCCGTGCAAACACTCCCAACTG
>JAYSKW010000632.1:0-1383 GCA_043726085.1 Limnoglobus sp. | reverse complement strand
ATGGAACGGCAAGAAGTTCAACTCGCCGAACGATCTGACGATCGATGGCAGTGGCCGCGTTTACTTCACCGATCCGCGTTACGTCGGTGACGAGAAACGAGAAATCGACACCGAATCGGTGTATCGCATCGACCCCGATGGCAAGGTGACGCAGATCATCGGCGATGTCGAAAAGCCGAACGGCATCGCGATTTCCCCCGATGGCAAAACGCTGTACCTCGCCGTAACGAATGGCGACGCGAAGAAGCAACGGCAACTACTCGCGTACCCGCTCAACGCCGATGGCAGTGTCGGCAAACAAAAGTTGCTCTACGACTTCGGCGCAGATCGCGGCATCGATGGGATGGCCATCGCCGCCGATGGAACGATCGTGGCGACGGTGGGCAAGAAAGGTACCGCCGGCATCGCGTTCTTCACACCGGACGGCGAGAAGATCGGCTTCCTGCCCGTGCCAGACGACACCGGAAACTGTTGCTTCGCCGGCCCCGACAAAATGACGCTTTACATCGCCGCCGGCAAATCGTTGTACCGCGCAAAACTGAGCATCGCAGGAAAGTAGCTGCGGCTCGCGAAAGTTGCGATTATCGCTTACACCACCGACTTGTACATCAAGCCCGAACAGTTGCTGATGACGTTGCAAACGTCGTCGGCTTCGTCGCGGTTCGTGGTGCGGAAGAGGATGTCGTCGGTGCTACCGTACATGTCGCAGAGCGCGACTTCAAAGCGTTCGGGCCGGATGATGAACCAGTAGAACAGGATGCCGGGGATCAGGAACAGCAACAGCAGGTAGACGAGTGTGAACCACTCGAGCAAGCCCGGATCGTACGTGGCGATGATGCCCATGCCGTGACTCTTCTTCCAAGCCACCGGCACGCTGTTGATCCGGATGAACGCGATTCGCCAAGTCTTCGTAATCGTCACCTGCCCCTCGGCGGTTCGCTTGACGCCCACCATCTGAAACGTGCCGACCAGGAACGCCTGCAACCCACCTTGAATGAGTAGCGACACGAACGCGAAAAACGGTGAATTCGCACCGCTACCAATATACAGCGCCATCAACACGTTCACGAGTTGTAACGCGGCGATCACCTTCAGCCGCAGGATTAAAGGGAAGCGTGGCTCCCACTCTTTCTCGATCGGTTCGTACGATTTCTTCGGCTTCTTTTTTGTGATGAGATCGATACCGCAATGGACGCACTGCTTCGCATCGAGCGGCAGTTTCACCCGGCAATCCGGACATTGCTTCGTACCGTCACCGGGCACCGCGTACGGCTTGTCGTCGTCCTCGTCTTGCGTGCCTTCGAGCAAATAGGGGCCGGTTGGTTCTTCGTCCTCGAACTGCGGTCGATTGTCGCGCGGATCGGCCGCCCGCTTGACCTTCTT
>JAYSKW010000631.1:0-1431 GCA_043726085.1 Limnoglobus sp. | reverse complement strand
GCGAATCGCGCCGTACAAGTGCCTAACGACCTCAGCGAAATCGTGAAAGCGATCGAGTTGTACGCATAAAGTATTGTGGCGTTCTTGTTAGCCCGACGCGCAAAAGAGAAGTTCGGTCGAACCATCGCTTGCTGACAATAACATACCATCGCGATTATTACAGATGACTTTGCTGACCCGCTACCCGATGAGTAATGGAAAGAGTCACCATGAAAACGAACATTGCGATTAACGGGGCTTGCGGGCGGATGGGGCAACGGCTCGTGGCACTGGCTAGCGAAGATCCGCACTTGCACATTGTGGCTGCCGTCGATTCGCCGAAGCACCCGAGCCTCGGGCGCGATGTCGGCGAAATTTCCGGCGTTAGCACCCTCGGCGTACCCGTTACCGGCGAGATACCACTATCGACTCGCGTCGATTGTGTCATCGATTTTTCGGTTCCAGTTGCCACGTTAAAGATCCTGCAAGTCTGCGTCGACCGGAAGTTGCCGCTCGTCGTGGCGACGACGGGCTTCGAGGCCGAGCAGAAATACGAGATCGCCGCCGCCGCCCACCACACCGCCGTGCTGTTCTCGCCGAGTATGAGCCTCGTCGTCAATCTGCTCTTCAAACTGACGAAGTTGACAGCCCAAACGCTGGCCGGCAAGGGGTTCGATGTGGAAATCATCGAGCGACACCATCGCTTCAAGAAAGATTCGCCGAGCGGCACGGCGGCACAATTCGCGAAGATCATCCAAGACGAAATGCAACAGAAGCGGGTTCTGCACGGCCGCGAAGGAATCGTCGGCGAACGCCCCGTCGATGAGATCGGGATGCACGCGGTGCGTGGTGGCGACAACGTTGGCGAGCACACGATTATCTTCAGTGCGCTCGGCGAAACGTTGGAACTCGTCCACAAAGGCTATAGCCGCGATAGTTACGCACGCGGTGCGTTGGAAGCCGCAAAGTACCTGACGGGCAAGGGCGCAGGTATGTACACGATGAGCGACGTGCTAGGTTTGTAATCCAATCTTCCGAGATACGATCATGATCGCAATCGATCGCCGAACGGCTTTGGCAGTGGGTGCCGGCGTGGTTGTCGCCGCAAATCTTAACGCCGCCGATGAGACTAAGCCCGTCATTGCCGAAGGCTACACCGACCGAACGAGCTACCAGCCCGGCGATGAACTGCGGTTGCACGTCTCGTGTGCGGCCCCAACGTACGACGTCGAGATTGCACGGCTCGGCGAAAAACGCGACATCGTTTGGACGAAGTTCGCAGTACCCGGAATCGCGTATCCCGTTCCCGCGAACGCTTCCTCGCATGGCTGTCAGTGGCCTGTCAGTCTGAACTTCCACGTGCCGCACGACTGGCGTTCCGGGTATTACACGATCCGCCTCGAAACGAAATCGAAGAGTGGTAAGCCGACTCGCACGGAAGAGTTTTTCATC
>JAYSKW010000630.1:0-2486 GCA_043726085.1 Limnoglobus sp. | reverse complement strand
AATTCAAGCCGTACGGCAAAAGTGGCAAGCACCTCAGCGAAGTCGTCGCCCCGCTCGGCGATGTCGTCGACGACATGGCATTCGTGCATAACGTCGTCGGCAAAACCGGCGTTCACTCGCAGGGCACGCTGTTGCAAACGACGGGGTTCAACCGGCCCGGTTTCCCCGGCATGGGTTGCTGGATCAGCTACGGCCTCGGCAGCGTGAACGACAATCTGCCGACGTTCGTCGTGCTACCCGACCATCGCGGGTTGGCTTCGAATGGCACCAAAAACTGGGACTCCGCATTCCTGCCCGCACACCATCAGGGTTGTGCGATTTACCCCGGCACGAAAAACCCGATCGAAGACCTCTTCCCTAACGAACGCGCAAAGTTCATCACACGCGCTGCGGATGCTTCCGCAATCGATGTGCTCGCGAAAATGAACCGCGAACATGCGGCCACACGTGGCGGCGACGACCGGCTCGATGCCCGTATCCGTAGTTACGAACTCGCCGCGAAAATGCAGCTCGCCGCACCGGAGGCGCTCGACATTTCCAAGGAAACGAAAGAGACGCTGGCGCTCTACGGTCTCGATCATGGCAAGACGAAGTTCGATACGGAAATCAACCCGGTCGAGGAGATCGACGCCTTCGGCAGAAAGTGCCTCGTGGCGCGTCGGCTACTCGAACGCGGCGTGCGGTTCGTCCAGATTTTCAGCGGAAACGACAACGGTTTCCCAAGGCGAAACTGGGATAGCCACGAGGATGTCAAACGGGATCACGGGCCGCTCGCCATCAGTATGGCACGCGGTGCGGCGGCGCTCATACGCGATCTCAAACGGCTCGGAATGCTCGACGACACGATCATTTTGTGGACAACGGAGTTTGGCCGAATGCCGAGTTCGCAAGGTGGCAAAGGCCGCGACCACAACCCGTATTGTTTCACGAACTGGCTGGCCGGCGGCGGCATTCGCGGCGGCACGACTTACGGTGCGTCGGACGACTTCGGGTACAAGCCCGCCGATCGCAAACACCCGACCGAAGTCTACGACATTCACGCGACGATCTTGCACCTGCTCGGCATCGATCACACGAAACTGACCGTCCGCAACAACGGCATCGATCGCCGCCTGACCGACGTTCACGGCCACGTGATCGAACCGCTACTCGCGTGACGCTTTTTCGTTCTGTTCCCGCACGTACTCTTTGAACGCGCCGATGTTGTAGCTGATGAACAAGAACGCACGATCCAGCGCGATGAACGTGACATCCTCCGGGTCGTCGGCATAGTCCTTGCGCAAGGCATACAGTTTCGCAAGCAGTTGATCGGTATTCGGTGGCATGTCGGCACTCTCAGGACGTTCGAGTTACCGGTATTCTAGCCACCTTGACATGACCAAGCACCTGTGGCTAAAAGATCGTGTTGTGCGGCACCCGCAGGTTCCCCTACGGACGGGCGATATGATTCCGCGAAGTAGCGAACCGCTCCGAGCGTGGTTCTGGGTTTGGGATCTCCTCGCCACGTCGTGCGCGTGGCTGCTCGCCGATTTCGTGCGGTTGCGCTCGGGTCTCGTGCCGATTCTCGCGCCGGACATGCCACACTTTTCGTTGTGCGTTGGCCAGCTTCCGCTCGTCCTCATTCTGGCGGTTGTCGCGTATCGTATGGCCCAAATGTACGATGTCAACCGGCTGTCGCGGTTCCGCGAAGAACTCGCGCACGCCATCAAGGGCGTCGGCTTTCTGGCGCTGCTGACCGTTGCGATTACCTTCGCGATGCAGTCGCCGTACCGCCCCCGTGGCGTCCTTGCGTTGTTCCCGGTGTTCGCCGTTGCGGGCGTCGTCCTGTGTCGGCGGCTGTCGTGGTTCGCGCTCGGAAGGCTGCGTAGCAAGGGCTTTAATCAAAGTCATGCACTCATCGTTGGTACCGGTCGGCTCGCACGGCAGACGGCGAAGTCGCTCGAAGCGTCGTCGTGGATGGGCATTCAAACCGTCGCTTATGTCGAAGATGAAAAAGCCAAACGGCAGAACGATCTGAACATTGTCGGGCCGATCCGCGACCTCGCGCAACTCGTTGCGGACCACCACATCGAGCACGTGTTTATCGCACTCCCCATGAACCGCTACGGCGATGCCCGCCGCGTCTTCGATATCCTCTCGCAATCGCTCGTCGAAGTCCGCCTCGTGGCCGACGCCCCTGCGATGTCGGGGCTATCGCTGACGACGACGAATCTCCAAGGAATGACGGTCATCGGCCTGCGCGAGAGCAACCATTACGGCGTCAACGTCATCGTGAAACGGATCATGGACATCGTATTTTCGCTAATCGGCACGTTGATTCTATCGCCGTTGCTGGTGCTGATCGTGGTACTTATTAAACTCACGAGTCCGGGGCCGATCCTCTACCGGCAAGAGCGTTGCTCGGTGAACGGCGACCGATTTATGATGCTGAAATTCCGCACGATGCGGATCGATTCGGAGAGTTCAGGCCCGCAGATGACGGCTTG
>JAYSKW010000629.1:0-3043 GCA_043726085.1 Limnoglobus sp. | reverse complement strand
GACGATACAAACGAGTGCCCGAAACAGGCGATCCTGATAGCGTAACACCAACGCGCCGAACGAGTTCGGTTGGCCGTTGAGACACTCGTCGATGAGTTTCCGGTCATCGATGTTCACGGCACCCTACACGCATAGAGATAGCCAGCGAACGTTTAGTTCCCGGCTTCGGTCGAATTTCAGCGATTCCAACACCGATTGGCTTAACATAGTTCGGCGTTACCCGGCATTCAGTTAGATTCTCCGAACCCGTGAAGTTCCTTCCTGGCAGTGATACCGAACCGGCTATACTAATCAGACGTACCCTAACCACGCCGTGCGACAGCGAGCAATACCCGCCGTTATGGACAACCAGAATATCATCGTTCGCGGGGCGCGCGAACACAACCTCCAAAACATCAACCTCGAACTTCCTCGCAACTCGCTGGTCGTCTTTACCGGTGTCAGCGGATCGGGCAAAAGCTCGTTGGCGTTCGATACGCTGTATGCCGAGGGCCAACGGCGATACGTCGAATCGCTGTCGAGTTACGCCCGGCAGTTTCTCGGTCAGCTACCGAAACCCGACGTCGACTTCGTCGGTGGCTTATCACCGGCGATCAGCATCCAGCAAAAGTCCGCCGGTCGCAATCCGCGTTCGACCGTTGGCACGATTACGGAAATCAGCGACTACCTGCGTGTGTTGTATGCACGCCTCGGGCAAGGATATTGCCCGACTTGCGAACGGCCGATCACCGCGCAAACCCGCGAGCAGATTCTCGGGCGCATCCTCGCGCTCCCCGAAGGCACGCGGTTCTTGTTGCTCGCGCCAGTCGTGCGCGGGCAGAAGGGCGAGTTCAAGGACTTCTTCGCCGACATGCTGAAACGCGGTTACGTGCGGGCCAGAGTCGATGGCAAAGTCGTTCGCCTCACCGACGATCTCAAACTCGACAAGCGGATCAAGCACAACATCGAAGTCGTCATCGATCGGCTCAAAGTCGAACCGAAAGTTCGCACCCGGCTCGGCGAAGCCGTCGAACAGGCGCTGAACCTCGCCGATGGCTCGGTGATTGTGGCCGTGGAATCCGATGCACGCCCCACGAACAAAGACGAGGCCGAAGAAACGCCGAGCGAGGAGATTCTGCTCTCCGCCCATTACGCCTGCACCTACTGCAATCGCAGCTATAGCCCCCCTTCCCCACAACTGTTTTCGTTCAACAGCCCGATGGGTATGTGCCTCGAATGCGATGGCATCGGCAGCCAATATTCCTTCGACGAACAGCTACTGATTCCGAACCACAAACTCAGCGTCTACAACGGTGCGGTGATGGTCGTCGGCCCCCTCAAGGGGATGGGGCGTTGGCGCAAGCATATCTACGAGGGCGTCGGCACGTCGCTCGGTATCGATCTCAAATTACCGTGGAGCGATCTCTCGCCAGAACACCGGCAGTTGCTGCTGCACGGCAGTGGGGATCGGCACATCGTTTGGGAATGGAAACAGCGTGGCGGCGCGGTCTGGAAGCACGGCGGCAAGTGGGAAGGCATCGTTCCGCAATTGCTCTCGCAGTTCAAAAAAACCTCCGCCGGTCCGCGACGAATGCAACTCGAAAAGTACATGCGCACCGGCAAATGCACCGCTTGCAACGGCCATCGCCTGAACCCACAGGCACGGGCCGTGCGCGTGGGTGGCAAAACGCTCGTCGAACTCGGCCGGATGCCGATCGGCGACCTCGTCGTGTGGTTCGCAGATATGGAAGCGAACCTGCCCGCCGTGCAGCGTTTCATCGCCAGCGAACTTTTGAAAGAGATCCGCGCTCGCATCTCGTTCCTGCTCAACGTCGGCCTGCATTACCTCAGTCTCGATCGCTCCGCACCGACGCTCTCCGGCGGCGAAGCCCAGCGAATTCGCCTGGCGGGCCAGATCGGTTCGGGCCTCGTCGGCGTGCTGTACATCCTCGACGAACCGAGTATCGGCCTGCACCCGCGCGACAACGAACGGCTGTTGCGCAGCCTCGAAAATCTCCGCGACATGGGCAACACCGTCATCGTCGTCGAACACGACGAAGACACGATGCGGGCCGCCGATTATCTCGTCGATTTCGGCCCCGGCCCCGGCATCCGTGGCGGGCAGATCGTAGCCGCAGGCACGCCGCAAGAAGTCTTCGACAACCCCAACAGCCCCACGGGACAATACCTCACGGGGGCGAAGGAAATCGCGATCCCGAAGGAGCGACGTAAGGCGAAAAGTGGCGTGCTGCGGATCGTCGGCGCGAAGCACAACAACCTGCAAAACGTGACCGTGGAGATTCCGCTCGGGTTGTTCGTTTGCGTGACGGGCGTGAGCGGTTCGGGGAAAAGTTCACTCGTGAACGATATTTTGAAAGAGGCGTTGCTGACTGTCGGCAAGTCGAACGCCGACACGGAAACGGAAGGCGAAGACGCTGCGACGCATTCGATCGGCGAACACGACCGCATCGAAGGGATCGAGTTGATCGACAAAGTCATCGACATCGATCAAGCGCCGATCGGCCGTACGCCGCGGTCGAACCCAGCGACGTACATCAAGGTGTTTGACGAGATCCGTTCGCTGTACGCGAAGATGGCCGAGGCGAAGGTGCGCGGGTATCAGTCCGGGCGGTTCAGTTTCAACCGGCCCGGTGGGCGCTGCGAATCGTGCGAAGGCAATGGCTCGAACAAACTGGAGATGGACTTCCTCGCCGATGTCTGGGTGACGTGCCCGGTCTGCGGTGGGCAGCGTTTCAATCACGAAACGCTGCAAGTGAAGTATCGCGGCCAGTCGATTCACGACGTGTTGCAGATGGAAGTCGGACAGGCGGTCGCGCACTTCGAGCACATCGCCAAAGTGCACACGATGCTGAAAACCTTGCACGATGTCGGGCTGGATTACATCAAGCTTGGGCAGCCATCGCCGACACTTTCGGGCGGCGAAGCCCAACGTATCAAACTCGCCAAGGAACTCTGCCGGCGCGGCACGGGGCGAACGCTTTACATCCTCGACGAGCCGACGACGGGCCTGCACTTCGAAGACATTCGCAAGCTGCTCGATGTG
>JAYSKW010000628.1:0-1861 GCA_043726085.1 Limnoglobus sp. | reverse complement strand
AGCTCCACCCCGAGCATCAAGACAGTCGCACGCCCGATCTGGCCATCGCTTGTTATCCATCAATCAGTCAACGTTTCCGAAACCAGCCCCGAACGGGTCGGCGCTGCGTATCAGATGTTCCCCGTGTCGTGGAATTACTCGTTCCAGAGTCCCGTGCCGTTCTCCGGCCGTCCTAACAGGTGGGTGTGATGTCACTACGTCAATGGGTCGGCAACGCACCGGTCGTCAATGAGCAATACACGGTCGCTGTCACTGCGATTACGGTCGGCGTGGCAATCGGTGTGACCATCGCGGGCAAGGCCGTGACGTACACCCCGATCGCTGACGATACCGTCACTACGGCGTGCGCGGGGTTGGTTTTTTCGCTGCAAAACACGACGATCCCCGAGTTCGCGGAAATCGCGTTCCTCACGCCGACGACGGCGGTCGCTACGGGCGGCGGCACGGTCGCGGGTGGGCCGGTGACTCTTGTCGCTTTGACGGGGCAAACGACGGTCACGAATACGGTTGCGGCGACGGGTCCAAGCTGGGGAAACAACGCGTTCAACTGGTTCCCGGTCGGCGTGCCTGTTATCACGGACGACATTGTTTTTGCGAATTGCAGCGTGCCGCTTCTTTACGGCATGGCTGGCTTCACCTGCGCGACTCTGAAAATCTACGCCTCGATGACGGGCGCGATTGGCCTGCCAGTTCGCGCCGTTACAAACTCATCGGCGTTGCCGGGCGGCGGCGGGTATCTCGAATATCGGGCACGCGAATTGCCGGTTCCCGGTGGAGTGCCAATTGAGATCGGTGCGGGTGAAGGTACAGGTAGTACCTTCACGCTACTGAAGCTCGGCCCGGCGGCGTCAGCGGTTTTAATTCACTACACGCCAGAAAATGGCAGCACGACACTTGTTGGTGCGAATGCGTCAGCGCACGCGGTTACGATCCGCCAGGGCAATCTGCAACTCGCGCCCGATCCCGGGCAGTCGATTACCGTCGGCACGCTACTCACGGGCGGGTCTGGCAACACACAAGGGACCGGCCCGCAAGTGCTTTGCGGCGAAGGCGCGACCGTAACGAACACGACGCACAACGGCGGGCGGATCGTGTCGAATAGCGCGACGACCCTCACGATGAACCGGTTCGCCCTGAGTTTTCAGCACCTTGCGGGAACGCTGAACGCCACGATTTACGGCGGCGAAATCGACTACCGATCTAACGGCCCGCTGACAGTTGTCGCCTACGGTGGCAAGGTCAATTTAGCGAACGATCCCCGACCGAAAACGATCGCGGTGCCAAGTCGGTTCATCGGCGCGGCGATGCTCGACCCGAACGCAGTATCTACGTGGACCTCGCCGGGTATCGAGTTCGACGTGGAGAGCATCAAGCGATCTGATTTCGGTTCGAGAATGATGCTCCAAAGAACGGCTCTTTAACGGCAGGCAGGGCATGACGGCATTAGCCATCGCGGCGGGCGCGATCTTGTTCCTTGAACCGTCGCCGTTCGACGCGATGCGATTCGGGTATGCGGTGGTCGATCCTTGCCGATCGGCGGCACGCGACAACTGGCGAGTGGCTAACGCGCGGCTTCATTCGCACGATGCGGAACGGGACTGGTTCAAGTGGTACGCCCGCGAAGATGCGTGGGCGGAAGAACGCCAATACCTGCGATGGGTTGAACGATCGTGGGACGCGATAGACGATCTCGCGAACGCGCAACTGCCAGTTGAGGCGAGATGGCGAGCCGCGACCCGGCTGCAACGAACCCTCGGACCGGTCGATTACTACCTCGGCAACCTGCCCGCTTGGTAACTGTTATTTTCTAACGCACAATGAGGCTGAATAATGTTTTTGACTTTCGTCTTAGCCTTCGCCG
>JAYSKW010000627.1:0-15533 GCA_043726085.1 Limnoglobus sp. | reverse complement strand
CGTTCTCGTTGTGCCTCAGTTGCGTTGGCGTAGCTCGAACATGAATCGTTCTGCGTGGCGATTCCACGGCCAGCGACCGATGATCTCTGCGCGATAGCCGAGCATATTCGCCAATTCTAGGAAGCGTTCCGCGTTCACGACCATTTCGCCGCGGTGCCCCGCCGCGCGTTCGACCAACGGCGAGGTGATCACGTCGGCGATTATCGCGCCCGTTGGTTTGAGTAAGCGTCGGGCTTCGGCCAATAAGAGTGCGGTTTCGTCGAGAAATGTGTGCGTGAAGACGCTGAAGAAAATCGCGAAGTCGAATGCGCCCGCACTGGCATCGAATGGCACCTTCGTCATGCCACCCTGCCGGAACGCGAAGTTCTGGCGGCGGAAGGTTCGCTGGCAGAAGTCGATCGCTTCCTTACCGATGTCCGTCCCAAAATACGCACCGCGATCCGTGAGATAATCCTTCATCGCGCTGGCCATCTGCCCGGTTCCACAACCGATGTCGAGGAGGCGCGAATCCGGCGTCAGACCCCGCTTTATCAGCATTTCTAGACGTTCGCGCGAGGATCGTTCGTACTGTTCTTTCGAGTGATACGCACCGACTACCCACCAATGGTTATCGTCGAGGTTCGCAGTGCGAAAGACTTCGTGATAGTCGATGTCGGTCGTTCGCGGGCCGATTACGGGCACCGGCAATCGGACGGCCTTCGATTCGGAATGCACTTCGGCAAACGGTACGTCGTCGACTCGAACGAAGTCGATTTCCAACGTGAAATCGCCGACGACATCGGGAGTCGGAACGGTGATTGCGTACGGTTGCGGTTCGCCGGGGAACAGCGTGCGCGGCAGTGCGATGAATATCGGAGGCAGATCGAACGGATCGTTTCGATATGTGAGCCAACGGCTGCGTAGGCGAACGTATTGTCGGCCCGTCGAATGCCAAGGAACACCCGAGCGGTTCTGCACTTTTAAGTTCAAATGACAACGCGAACCCGCTTCGAGGCAGGGTGGCGGATCGAGCAATACGACCTCCCCGCGACACTCGTTTGCGGGAAGTGCGGCACTCGAAGTGCTGTTGAGTAACGAGCGTTTGATCGCTCGTACGAACTTCCAGGCGGCCGTCGATTTCACTATCTGCATCATGCTCGATCTCCACGCAACGCGAATATCCCGCAGGGTAACGGTCCGGCGAAGGCGGGGTCAAGTGGAATGATCTTCCGAAACGAAACTCGGGTTGTTGCGGTTTTGCCGATTCGTGTAGAGTTCTGAACAGACGCAGAATGATCGGAAATTGATTGAGGCACAGCGGCATGGATGCCGAACCATTATCGGCAGACGATTTCGTCGTTTACCTAGAAAAGGTGACCGAACCGTATACGGGCACCATGCTTTTGGGGTTGGGCGGATACGCGCCGTTAACGTCTGAACCATTGCGAATCGAAGTTCGTTACGATGACGAAACGGCTTCGGTTGCACGCATGACGATCGTCGATTCGGAATCTCGCGTTCACTTCACGACCCAATTACCGTTCGAGTTGAACGTGGGCCGCATCCGCGTGGTGGCCTGCGATTCCGTCGGCGAACTGGTACTCCGCGATGTCGCGGCAAACGAAATCGGACAACGCGATGAAACGATTGCCGTTGGCAACAACGGCATCGTCACCCGATTGCTCGGCATCGCGAAACGGGGTGGCAAGAGTATCGTCAGCGGCGAAATCTTCTCGCCGCGTCGCTGGTGGGCACGTGCGAATCGCGTGTCCGAATTGCTGCTTCGCGTCAAACAAAAGATCCGCACGAAGTTACTGCTTCGCCGCTTTCCCGGCCGCACCGTTCACGATGCATTTATCGCAAATACCGCCACCGAACCAGACGACGTTCGATTCGCGTATCGACCGAAGATCAGCGTCTTGCTGCCGGTCTTTAACGTCGAACCGAAGTGGTTTTTGAAGGCGGTGCAATCGGTTCGCGATCAGCATTACGACAACTGGGAACTGTGCATCGCCGACGATTGTTCGACCGATCCGCAACTGCCGAAAGCGTTCGCAACGTTGAGCGATGACGCACGAATTCGCTTCGTGGCTAGCATGAAAAACGGCCACATTTGTGCGGCGACAAACAGCGCCGCCGATATGGCGACGGGTGAGTTCATTGCCCTCCTCGATCACGACGATTTGCTTGCACCGCAGGCGTTATCGGAAATCGTGCGTCGGCTTCAGACGAAACCCGATGCCGATGTTTTGTACTCGGACGAAGACAAAATCGATGCAGAGGAGCGCCGATACGATCCGCAGTTCAAGCCCGATTGGTCCCCGGAACTGTTGCTGAGCTATAACTACGTCAATCACTTTACGTGCATCCGAAAGAGCCTCTTCGATAGCGTCGGACGGTACCGCATTGGCTACGAAGGTTCGCAAGATCACGACTTGCTTTTGCGCGCGACCGAATGCACGGATCGCATCGAGCACATCCCGCAAATTCTCTACCACTGGCGGGCGTTGCCGAGTTCCACGGCCACGGCGGCGGGCGTCAAAACCTACGTGCATACCGCCGGGCGACGAGCCGTCGAAGACGCACTGCGACGGCGGGGTGTCAATGCCACGCTCGAAGTACCTGCTTTCGCACAAAAACTCGGGTTGCCGATTCTGCAACTCGCCGGAACGAGTGATGGTCCGAGCGTCGCAGTGATCGTTCGCGGCGCGACCAACGACGCGATGCGAGCCATCGAAGCGAACACCGATTACTGTAACTTCACGGTTTATTCTGGGACAGGCGGAGACGAAGATTACCTGTTGTTTCTCGATGCCGGCGTTGTGCCGCGATCGCCGAACTGGCTCTCGCAACTGATGGCGTATGCCATGCTGCCGGGCGTCGGTGCGGTGGGTGCGCGACTCGTCGATGCGCACGGCACGACCTCCTCCGCAGGCATCGTATTGGGTATGCACGACGGCATCGCACCGACGAGTGCCTTCTGCGGATTGCCTGAAAATCAAGTGAGTTATTACTTCTACGCGGATGTATCGCGCAACGTGGCCGCCGTTGGCAATGGTTGCTTGCTGACTTCGCGAACCGCATTCGAGCGAGTCGGTGGCTTCGATAATTTGCGATTTCCGCAGACGATGCGCGATGTCGATTACTGCTCGCGAATTCGAGCCGCAGGCTACCGTTGCGTGTCGGTCGGTGGCGTCGAAATGCAAGTGTCGGAAGTGGCACCGCGACAAAACGATCCGCTCGAACTGGCCACGTTCCTGAAGCGAAACGGACGATCGATCGACCCGTACTCCAACCCGAATTGTTCGAGCCACACGCCGTTTGAACCCGCGAATGACAGTGGCATGTCATGGCACGCGGCAGCGCACAAACCGCTTCGCGTTTTGGTTGGCGCGCACAACCTAAACTCACCCGAAGGCGCACCGCGTTACCTTTCGGAAATCATCCTCGGCTTGCAGGCACGTCATGCGGTTGCACCGTCAGTTCTCTCGCCACTCGGCGGTGCGGGTGAAGCGGTTTACGCGGCAGCGGGTGTGTCGACGACGATATTAAATGAAGCGTGGAGTCGCCGGTTCGTCGATGGCGCGTGGTCGCCTCGCGAGTACGAAGCAGTACAGATTGCGTTGCGAAAACAACTAAAAAACCAGTCGCTGGACGTCGTTGTTGCGAATACGCTGCTGACGTTCCCGCTCGTCGAGGCGGCCGCACAGCTCGGTATCCCCTCGGTCTGGATCATTCACGAAAGCTACTCAGCGGAGCACCTTCGTCTCCTGTTTCCCGTATTCGCGAACGGCCGCATCGAGACGGCATTCCGGCTGGTGACTCGCGTCGTACCGGCTTCGCACGATACGGCGATGCTGTTCCGATACCTCGATGTCAGTAAGAATTTTCGAGTCATCCACAACGGCATCGACCCGAAGCCGTTCGACGATTACTGTCGTCGCGTGACGCGCGAAGACGCGGCTCGACAACTGCCGGGCGACCGCAGCAAAAAACGCATCCTCTCGGTCGGCACCGTCTGCGAACGCAAGGGCCAGCACACGCTGATCGAAGCCGCCGCGATCTTGTCTCGGACCCGTAACGACTTCGTTTGCGACCTCGTCGGCGTTCGCGATTCGGTTTCCTATGCAATCTACGTTCGCGAACTCGTGCGGCGAAATCGTCTGGAAAACGTGGTCAATCTCGTAACCGAGACGGATCGTGTTTGGCCGTTCTACCGTGCCGCGGACATCTTTGCGTGTACGTCGCACATGGAGACGTTTAGCCGTTCGATCCTCGAAGCCGAGGCGTTCGGGTTACCAATTGTGTCGACGCCGTGCGAAGGAATCGCGGAGCAAGTCTACTGGGGTTTCAACGCGCTGCGGTTTGAAATCGGCGACGCGAATCGACTGGCGACGCAGATTGCACGCTTCCTCGACGACGACGATTTTCGCAAAAACGCCGGGCTGCGATCGCGTGCCGCTTTCGATAACCACAAGACTTACGATGAGATGCTCGACCAGTACGAAATGACGTTACGGTCGGTAGCGAACGTTCGCAATCCGCAACCCGCACAAAAAATCGCCGCACGTCGCGCGGCATGAGGGAAACGATGGCCGCACTCCAAACAATCGGGCGACGGATGACTTTTGCCCTGTATCGCAAGCTCTCCACGCCGTTCCGCAACCGCTACCGGCAGTTTGCCGACTACTGTCGCGGTGAAACGGAAGCGACATTTTTCGACATCCATGACGTACGGAAATTCAACCGCAACCTCGTGGGTTGGGGTGTCGCCCCGCTCTCGCTCGACCGCGATGCAGCTGAACTTAGTGTCGCCGGCGCGGCCCGCTTCGTCGTCAGTTTGCTTGCGAATCATTCCGCACTTCATCGTCGTTTCCCGCAAGCGTTGTCGAGCGGAATCGATGGCGAGTTCGCAAAATGGCTTTGCAATTCCGGCTTGTCTGCGATTGCCACCGAGCGTATCCGCGAAGCGTTTGTGGCCGATCTCGGTGCGAGAGTGCGTCGGGTATTTGAACTGCGCGAAGATCTACGCAGTGTCTGGCCACTAGCGCTGACGCCGAAACAGCGTGGCGAATTTCTCGGCTGGTTGATGTCGTACGGCAAAAACGACTTCCAACTCAGCGAAGAATCGGTGTTATGGTACGCCTTTGAAACGGACGAAGATCCCGCGTGTGGCTTGGCCGCCAGTTTCCGGTTGCACCCCGAATGGCAGGCTGCCGTGCCGCACGGCCTGACGCGATTTGGCTGGGACGAACTCAAAACATGGGTTGGGAAGCGTTACGGTTTCGATTGTCGTTGGCTGAAACGCGCCACGTACATTCCCGAATGCGGGCCGTGGGATGAGCTGCGCGCGTGGCAAATCGCGAAGCCAAATGTCGTCGGCGAACTTCCGCAAAGTGCCGATGCGGTGGCGGCGTGGATCGCCGCACGACCCGCGGTGCGCACATTCCATGCGCACGAAATTTCCACGTTACAGCGCGAGATTCGCGAGGGTGTGCCCACGCAACTCGGCGTGAATGTAATCGGCCTGTTTCGCTACACATCGGGCTTGCAGCAAGCGGTGCGAAGCACCGTTGAGTCACTGACGCAGTGCGGCGTACGCACGACGCTCCGCGATTTCCCCGTGCTATTCCTGCGTGAGCCGCGTAACAAAACGGCGTTCGACGCGCTCGAAACTTTCGACGTGACGATCTTGAACACGGGTATCGATGTGCCCGTTGCGGAGGCGTATCGCAAGTGCGGGCTGCACCCGCGCGCGGGCGTCCATCGCATCGGCATCTGGTGGTGGGAACTCGAAACGCTCCCCGCCGCGTGGCATGATCGCGGCGATGGTGTCGATGAAATTTGGGCACCGACGGAGTTCATCGCACAGGCGATGCGGACGGCGTTTCGCAAACCCGTGTACCCGATGTTGACCGGCGTTTCGCTGTCGACGTTCGTGCCGTTACCTAAGTCGGCGTTCGGACTCGACCCCGCGAAAACGACGTTCACGTTCGTGTTCGACATGAACAGCCGAATGCAGCGGAAGAACCCGCTTGGGCTGATTCGGGCTTTCCGCAAAGCCTTCCGCACCGATGAACCCGTCGAACTGGCAATCAAAGTGTCGCCGCCAGAAACGTATTACAAGGAGCAATGGCGAGAACTTCGCGAAGCGGTCGATGCTGCCGGCGTCACGCTGATCGACCGCGTATTGTCGCGTTCGGAACTGCTCGCATTACTGAATGTGTCTGACAGCTATGTGTCACTCCATCGTTCGGAAGGCTTCGGTTTAACCTGCGCGGAAGCGATGTTGCTCGGCAAACCGGTGATCGCGACGGCGTATTCGGGCAACCTCGATTTTATGACACCCGAAAATAGTTTGCTCGTGCCGTATCAGCGAATGACGTTGCAAGAAGACATCGACCCTTACCCGCGCGGGGCAATTTGGGCCGACCCGGACCTCGACCGTGCGGCGGAGTGTATGCGCTTCATTCACGACAACCCGGCACAAGCGAAAGCACTCGGCGAACGTGCGAAACGCGAAGTGGAGGCGACACTTTCGCCGATCGCAGCAGGGAAGCGGATGGTCACGAGGCTCGAACAGATTCGTCGCGAACGCGGTCATTCGGTGTGATTTCGCCTATGCCAGAAGGTAATTCGACGCGAAACCGACTGGCTTTCCCGGCCTCGCTTTCGACGTGAATCGTGCCGCCCAGTTGCGCGACGTACTCTTTGACGATGGCGAGGCCCAACCCCGCGTGTACGCCGGTGGCCGTGCGCGATGCATCCGCGCGATAGAACCGCTCGAACACCCGCGCGACCACCTCGGGCGACATACCGATGCCCGTATCGGCCACTTCAAAGCAAATGGTATCGGGGCGAATTCGTTCGACGAACAACTCGACGCGACCGCCGGGCGAGTTGTACTCAATCGCGTTGTGCAGCAAGTTTGTCAGCACTTCGCGCAGCTTGTCCGCATCGGTTTCTAGCTCGATGCCATACTCGGCGTGAATCTGAAACTGCAGCCCCTGCGACTCGGCCAGCGGGCGAATAATACTCACACAACGCTCGACGAGTTCCCGCGCATCGACTCGCACTTTCGCCACCGTCGTCTGGCCTGCGTCGATGTACGCGAGCGTCATCACGCGTTCGACGAGTTGGCCGAGTTGCTTCGTAATTACGCGGCATTCGCCGAGCGTTTGCTTGTATTGTTCGGCACTTCGCGGCTTGCGAAGTGCGACGTCGAGCGTCGTTAAGAGTGCCGCCACGGGTGTCCGCAGTTCGTGCGAAATGTCTGCCACCGCCTGCTTTTCCCGGTCGAAAGCGTGCTTTAACTGATCGAGCGTTTGCGTGAGATGTTGATGGATCGGCAATAATTCTTGCGAAAGCTCGTCTTTCTCGACGGGCAGCGAAAAGTCTTTTTCCGTCACGCCGCGCACGGCATTCGTGAGGGTGTGGAGTGGCGTCATTCCGCGGCGAATCAAGATCGGCCCACCGACCAATAGTGCTGCAAACGTCGCGGCTCCGGTAGTGGCCAACGTGATGCGAACCGCACTTTGTGTTAGGGCCGTATCTGTGGAGAGACCTTCTTTTTGTTCGGTGGCTTCGGCGTGAATCGTCGCGATGATCTCATTCAATTCGGCAATCGGCCGTGCAACGTGGATGTACACCCCCGGCAACGGGTCGGGCGGCGGCGGCGGGGTACTGCGGTTCGGCGGCGGTGCCGGTCCTGGTGGAGTTCGTGCAAAATTCGACATTAAGAACGGCAGTACCGTCTTGATGACGACCCTTCGCCCCACTGCTCCGCCCGGCAAATTGACATCGTCGTGGAAGTGATCGCCGAGCGACAATCCAAACTTTGTCGGTTCAAACGGCAGCGAATAGCTACCGAGATTCGCCGAGCGCCGCACGCTGTTCGCCGAACTATTGAGTTGAATGAACTCTTGTGCGCGATCGTCTTCGTCGAGTTGTTTCAGGAACAGTTCGTCGAGTTTCAGGCTCGAGAAGTATGCCCGCATAACGGGGTAAAACAGTGGCCCGGGGTTACGCCGTCCCGGCGCGCTGACGGCAAGCCACACGGCAGGCGAGATGGCACCGACAGGGCCGGTCATCATTCCGGGCATCGGTATGAGGCCGAGTGGCGGCGCGTTGATGACGAGTTGAAACTTCCGCGATTCGACGTTGGCCTGCGCGATGTATTCGTTGTTCGCCGTCTTCCCGACTAACCGAGCATGTGCAAGCAGTTCGCGGTCGAACTTCTCGCGTTCGTCGCGTATTCGTTCTTCCGCACGCAGCCCAATCGCCTCGGCGGCGGCTTGTTCTTTTTCCATCAGTGCGCGGCTACTGACGCGGTCCGCAAGTACGCCGACCACACCCAATCCGAGTGTGAGCAACAGTAGAAAATAAATGATGAGCGACCGCTGAATGGATCGCATAGATGGGTACCGTAAGTGTATCGACTATTTTTTCGCGTTCGGTTTCGGTGCGGGAGGAAGGTCGTCTTCGCCACGCAATATGTAGCCCTCACCCCAGCGCGTCATGATCAGCGGCGGATCGAACCCTTTGTCGATCTTGTTCCGTAGATAGCGAATGTACACATCAACCACGTTCGACGTGTTCTCGTCGTATTCGTCGTAGAGGTGTTCCCAAATCATCGTCCGCGTGACGACTTTGCCGCGGTGAAACGCAAGGAATTCGAGCAGTGCATATTCGCGCGGCGTCAAATGGATCGAAACGCCTGCGCGATCTGCCCGCCTCGCTGCCGTGTCGATTGTCAGATCGAAGACTTTAATGAACGGATCTTTGACCTGATGGCTACGGCGAACCAGCGCACGAACGCGAGCGAGGAGTTCGTCGAGTTCAAACGGCTTCGCCAAGTAATCGTCGGCACCCGCATCGAGGCCGAGGATTTTGTCTTCGGTCGTCGTACGCGCGGTCAGCATGAGAACATGTGTGAGAATCCCGCTCGAACGCCACTGTTTCAGCAGCGTCAGGCCGTCGATCTTCGGCAACATGATGTCGAGGATGATGACATCGTACTGGGTGGCACGCGCCTTCGCGTCGGCGTCTTCGCCATCGCTCGCCACATCGACCGCGAAACTCTCTTCTTCCAGGCCCTGCCGTAATGCTTTCAGCAGCGGGATTTGATCCTCGACGAGCAACACCCGCACGGCAGTCTCTCCGGGAGTCTATCACAATAACAACTCTCGTTTTAACATCTTTGCCATGAGTGTGTTATGAGAATTGCAACAATTCAGCGCGACTCCTCCTCTACGCCATCGACGAACGTCTTGCACTCCGGCAATGCGGACAAGAACTGTCTGCCGTAGCCTTTCGTTAAAACGCGCGGGTCGAACAGCACCACCATTCCCCGATCGGTGGCGGTGCGGATGAGCCGCCCAAAGCCCTGTTTCAATTTGATGATCGCTTGCGGGACTTGATAGTCGTTGAACGGGTTGCCGCCGTTTTGCTGTATCGTTTCGAGCCGCGCTTCGGTGAGCGGGCGATCTGGCACCGCGAATGGTAACTTCGTAATCATCACGTTCGATAGCGCATCGCCGCGAATGTCGACGCCCTGCCAAAAACTATCGACGCCGAACAGCACCGAGCGCGGCGTCGTCCGAAAGGCTTCGAGCATTTTCGGCGCGGGCAACCCTTCGCCCTGGCAGAACAGGGTGTACTGATTTTTCGCGATCCACGGCCGCAAACGGTCCGCGGCCCGCTGCAAAAACTGATAGCTCGTAAACAGCACGAACGCCCGCCCGGATGTCTTCGCGATCATCTCCGGTAACTTGTCCAACACCGCCGATTCGTACGCCGCCGCTTGTGCGGAAGGGTCCGGCATGTTGCGGAACAGGTGCAACTCGACCTGCTTCTTGTAGTCGAACGGGCTGCCGAGTTGCACGGTGTCGGCTTTATCGAGGCCGAGCCGTTTGCGAAACATATTGAAGCCCTCGCGGCCGCCGGCGCTCATCGTCGCGCTCGTCAGAATCACCGATGGTACCTTGTCGTATAGCTGTTCCTTTAGCGCTTTGCCGACTTCAATCGGCGCGCTCGACAGCGTCACACGTGGGATGCGGCCTTGTGCCGCTCGCACTTCGATCCAGTAAACGTGGCCATCCATCATCTGTCCGAGCCACTCGCGCACGCCGTTCGCCAACGCCGTGAGGCGATCCGCGCGGCTCGTCAGTTCGATTTTATCTTCGTCCTCGCTGAGTGCTTTCGCCAGAATCCGCAATGCGCCCGCCAGCTTGTCGAGTTCGCCCGAAAGGATGTCCGGGATGATGCCCGTTTCGCGAACTCGACCGGTGCCACGCGGCTGGCTGGAATGCCACGTGTGCAGCGCGCCGAAGAACCGCTCCGAGGAGTGCCGTGCGGCTTCGACGAGTTGAAAGCTTTCCCCGTCGCCGTTCGTGGTCAGCACGCCTTTGTTGCCTCGCGGCGCTAACAGTTCGTTCAATAAATACTCGACCGTACCTTGCCCGATTTGCAACCCGAGGTGGTCGGCGGCCACGTCTTCGAGGTTGTGCGCTTCGTCGAAAATCACTGCCGTGTAATCGGGCAACAACCCCGCCCCTTGCTTGCGAAGTGCCAGATCGCTGAAGAATAGCGAATGGTTGACTACGAACAGATTCGCGCCGTGTACGGTCTTGCGAGCCTTGTAGTAGAAGCAGTTTTTGTAGGTTTTGCACTTCTTGCCGAGGCAGTTACCGTTATCGGACTGAACGACATCCCACACCGAAGGCATCGGTTGGAACGCGAGATCGGCCTTGCTGCCTTCGAGTGTCGTTCGCGACCATTTGCCGACCTGAATGAGTTGCTCCATCGCGACGGGATCGCTGCCGATGACGTTCATGCGTTGCTGGGCGGCCTGCAACCGACGCAGGCTGAGATAGTTCCCGCGGCCCTTCACCAACACGGGGCGAAACTCCATACCCAAGGCGGCTTGCAGGAAGGGAATATCCTTTTCGATCAACTGCGATTGCAGGTTGATCGTGTGCGTCGAGACGACGATGCGGGCGTCTTTGTTCTTCGCGATTTCGGCAATCGCTGGGGCCAAATACGCGAAACTTTTGCCAACTCCCGTACCCGCCTCGACGAGCAACGGCCGACGACGCGCGATCGCATTCGCCACCGCCGCCGCCATGTCCTGCTGTTCGGCACGCGATTCAAACCCCGGCATCCGCTGGGCAATCAACCCACCTGGCGCAAGCATATTCTCGTTCTTCATCCTCGCATTATCGGAGTTCGGAGTGTCCCTGTCAGCGTCAGTCTTGCGATGCGTTTCGGCGATAACAGTGAATTTCGCGCATTGGTCAAATCTGTAAAGATTCCTTAACCTTCCCACTTGACCTGGCTGATGTTCGCGGTTATCTTCCGACTAATTGTTACAACATACCACACGAGGATTCCACGGACGGTTCCCAAGGGCAGTGATGCTCGCCTCGGATTCGACGGGATTTCTCTTCGCTTGTCACGCCGATGCCGAGTACCATCGCGAACGAACCCGAGAACGGAAACCCGACCGTCACGCCCTTTTGGGGCACGATGGCCGGTAAGGATTCGCTCGTGGCGTGGGCACCGGCGAAAGTGAACCTGACGCTGGAAATTGTCGGCAAACGCGCCGATGGCTATCACGCGATCGAAACGCTGATGGTGGCGATCGACTTGTTCGACACGCTGGAGTTTCGCGACGAGCCGTGCGGCGAATTGCGACTGACTTGCGAACCGACTACGCTGCCGAACGGGCCAGAGAACCTCGTCTGGAAGGCCGCCGAGGCGTTTCGCCGCAAGACGGGGACGACGAAGGGCGCGACGATTCGACTGACCAAACGGATCCCGCACGAAGCGGGGCTGGGTGGCGGATCGAGCGATGCGGCGACAACGCTGCTCGCACTGAACCGACTGTGGCGGCAGAACGTACCGCTTGCGGAACTCGCGAGCATAGCGGCCGATGTCGGCTCGGATGTCGCGTTCTTCCTGCACGCCCCGGCTGCGATTTGCACGGGTCGCGGCGAGATCGTGGCACCAGTCGCGATGGGACGAACGCTCGATATTGTCGTCGTGAAGCCGAACGTCGGCCTCTCGACACGTGAGGTTTACCGCCGGGTGGCCGTACCCTCACACCCGCTATGTAGTACAGACGCTTGCCGGGCACTGGCGGATGGCGACGTGGCAAAATTAGCGAACGAATTGCACAATCGGTTACAGGAACCGGCATTCGATGCCGCGCCGTTAGTCGAACGAACTTACCGCCGATTGGCCGCCCTCGTGCCGTTCGGCTGCCAACTGTCGGGAAGTGGGTCGGCGCTGTTCGCCTTGTGCAAAGATCGAAACGATGCCATTCGGATCGCGGACGCGATGCGATGCAGCATGCCGCCCGATGAAGTTTTGCCGTTTATCGCAGTAACGCGGAGTTGGCCCGCAATCGATTAATTCAGACATCACATCAGAGGAGAACGACGGTGCAAATCACGGAAGTACGCATCAAGTTGTGCGAAGAGAACAACGAGCGTCTGCTTGCGTTCTGTTCGGTGACCTTCGACAACGCCTTCGTCGTTCGAGATCTGAAAATCATCGAAGGGACTCGCGGCATGTTCGTGGCGATGCCCAGCCGCAAACTGACGGATCGATGCACGCATTGCGGTTGCAAGAACCACCTGCGTTCGCGGTTCTGCAACAACTGCGGCCGGAAACTCGACGAAGCACGGGCGACGAAAGAAGTCCCCGATGGCCGCGCGAAGTTGCACGCAGACATCGCACATCCGATTCATAGCGGGGCACGCGAACACATTCAGAGCGCAATAGCGAAGGCGTTCATCGACGAACGCGAACGCTCGAAGCAGCCCGGTTACATCTGCCGTTACGACGAGTTCGACTTCGACGACGACGTGCCCGCGAACTTGCAAGAGACGAGCAAACCACACGGGTATAAAACCCACGGTCCACACCAACCTGCCAGCCGCGGCAGCCACCTGAGCGACAGCGAAACCCCCGTCAGCATCCGCGAAGACAGTTTCGGTTCGGGGATTATGTAACAAATCCTCCGCCAGTCAGCGAATACTCGTGGAGGAAATTAGTAGTTGAGAGTTGCGAGTGAATAGTTGTTCGATGAACTATCCACTCGCAACTCTCAACTCTCAACTCTTCTTGACTACCGCAAATGATATCATGCCGCGTTTTGTCATCCTCGAACACGACTGGCCGACGCTTCACTGGGACTTATTCCTCGAAGCGGGGGCGGCGCTGCGGTCGTGGCGATTGAGTTCCGAACCGGCCATCGGCACAGTTGTGGCTGCCGAAGCGATGCCCGATCATCGGTCGATTTACTTGGATTACGAAGGCCCCGTTTCGGGCGGGCGCGGGTTTGTGAAACGCAGGGACGGCGGCACGTTCGAGTGGATCGACGACCGCTTAAATCGACTAGAAATCCAGTTGCACGGCCACATTTTCTGTGGCCGTGCCGTGCTGCTGCAAGTTGAAGAGAATTGGATCTGTCACTTTTCGCGTTAATCGCGATCTATGCCGTTACTCGGCTGTCGCACCCTTGATGTTTTTGAGTTCGGCCCGAATGAGCGGAATGAATTCGAGTTGTCCAGGCACTTGTATGAACTGGAGCTTACCTGTGACTTCGACCCAACTGTGATCTTTGAACGAGTTCAACGAGGCATCGGTGATGATGCGCGCTTTCAGCGGGATCGTATCGGCCGCGCAGCAGGTCATTTTGAGCCGGTAGAGCGTGCATTCGCGATCGCCCACACGGCGAAGTTGGCCTTTGATCGTCACCGTCTGTCCTTGCAGGGCTTCGCGTTTGTCTGCATCACTTGCGGAGTCGCTGAGTGCGGCGAAATCGAAGCGTCCACCACCTTCTTTGTCGGCCACGTCTTTAATTGCGCCAATGCCTGCATCGTTGCCTAGCAATCTTTCTGCACCGGCGGCGCTGAAACTTTGGTTCGGCAACCCGAGGAAAAACAGCACGACGGGGAACATCAGCACGATCGCGCGCCAGAACACCCCGCCATGTTCGTGGTCGTCGTGCGAATGATCGTGGCTCGCCGCTTTCACCGGCTCGTGCTTGCAATTTTCATCGTGAACGTGCCCATGATCGTGATCGTGGTGGGCGTGTGCCCCCGTCGTTTGCCAAAGTGCAATCGCCCGGATCGCAGTCAACAACAGCAACACGCTGCCGCTAATCAGCACCCAGATATGAAACGGCTCCGCAAGGATGTAACTCAGCATCCCCTTGCGCTGCATCACAACGCTCATCCCGCCGAGGATGATCGCCACCACGCTGAACGAACCGCAGATGCCGATGGTGAAGAGATTTTCGAGATTCTCATCGCCATGATCGTGTGCATGATCGTGATCGTGCGTGTGGCCTCCATGACCGTGTTGTTTCAGTTCGATGGCCATAACTTTGCTCCGGAGGAAATTTCTACTGAAACCCGGCGAGCGGCACGGCGTAAGCGTGCCGTGTGAACCAACTGCGGGTACCACGGCACGCTTACGCTTATGCCGCTCGCCAATGAAGGATCATTTACTTTGCTATCACCGCAGTCGGGCTAGCTGACTTCGGTGCGTAGAACGTGTGGACCAACATCGAGTAAATGCCGACTTGCACGACGACGCACGTGACGATGACGAGAATCAGCTTCGTCTTGAACACCCGCGTGTACATTAACAGAAGTTTCAGATCGAGCATCGGCCCGAGCACGAGGAACGCGAGTTTTGCCGAGAGTTGCATCTTCGTGAAACTCGCCGCAACGAACGCATCCGCCTCGCTGCACAAGCACATCAGCACGGCCATGAGCATCATCAGCGGGATTGCGAGGTACGGCTGTTCGTTCGAGATGCGTTCGATTTCGCCCGGTTCGATCATCATTTTAATGATCGCCGCAAGGATCGCACCGAGGATCAGGAACACCGTAATGTCCATGAAGTCGTGGAGCGCGGTCGAGGAGATGTTCGCCAGTCGCTTCATCAGCGGTTTCGGTTTGTCTGCGATTTTTTCCTCGTCGTCGTCGGCCATTGGCAGTGTCGAAGATCGCGGAGCCGCAAGCGGGGTGAGCAGTTTCGTACCGTGTTTGCGGTAGTACACATTCACGATTAACCCGGTAATCGTCGCGACGACGAAGCCCATCCCCGCTCGCAGAATCACCATGTCCCAGCCAATTTTGTGGCGGTCGAACGCCACGTACGTGCTAAGCAGCACGACGAGGTTCACGATAGGTCCAGCGAGCATGTAGGTGATACAGCACGATAGCGGCACGCCCTTGCGGAGCAATCGTCGCATCACGACGACGATACCGCATTCGCACATCGGGAACACCAGCCCGAGCAACCCGCCAATTATCACCGCAGGCAGTGCGCCCTTCGGCATAAATCGCGTCACCATCTGCTGCGGCAAAAGCTCTTCGAGCACCCCCGCAACCAGCGCGCCGAGCACGATGAACGGCAACGCTTCCCAAAGGATCGACTGGAACGTCAGGATGAAGTCGAGTATTTGTGCAATCACGGCAGAAACCGGTGAGTGAGGGGCAAATGAACAGCCGCCCCGTAATGTTACGAAACCGGAC
>JAYSKW010000626.1:0-2715 GCA_043726085.1 Limnoglobus sp. | reverse complement strand
GAAGGACACGATCCGCAGCTTCAAGGAACTCTGCGACGGCAAATGGGACCACCTGCCCGAGTCCGCATTCATGTACGTCGGCACGATCGAAGAAGCCGCCGCGCAGGCCGAAGAACAAGCCCGCAAAGCGGGGTGATCTCAGAAAACCCCAGGGTTACACCCTGGGCTGTGAGAGCAGCCCTTTCAGGGCTGGTGTTCTGTTTTTTCTTCGGTCCTGAAGGGACCGCTCCGTTAGCCCAGGGTAACACCCTGGGCGAAATGCCCGCATGCCCCATACCCCAGAACGACAATGTCCGACATCGCTGCGAAAACCTTGAAGATCGTCGTCGTCACGCCCGAACGGGCGCTGCTGGACGAAGCCGCCGAGATGGTGATTCTGCCATTGTTCGATGGCGAGTTCGGCGTGCTGGCGGGTCACTCGCCGTTCGTCGGCCAACTCGGGCCAGGCGAATTGCGCGTGAAACAAGGCGGCGAAACGAAGCACTTCTTCATCGATGGTGGCTTCGCGCAAGTCAGCAAGAATGTGGTGAACATTCTGACGCAATACGCCCGCAAGAAGGAAGATCTCAGCGACGCACTCATCAACGCCGAGAAGACGAAAGCCGAGGCACTGCCCGCAACCAACGCCGCCGAGAAGACGACCAAAGCCAAGATGAACGCCCGCGTCGCAGCGATGTCCCGCATCGCCAAGAAGTGATTTTCGACGCAGAACATCAACGCCCCGCGACGATCGTTGCGGGGCTTTTTCGTTTCCGGCCATCACCCTAAACGAAACAGCTTCTTCACCGCTTCGAGCAACGACCCGCTACTGCCTTCGCGGCTGGCTTCCTGAAGTGCGGCAATCGGGCCGTGAAGCAACTTGTTTTGAAAGAGCTTGAACGCGCCTTCGATGTACTCTTTCTCGGCGGGTGTCAGTTTGCCGTCGAGTTTCGCCAGAAGCGGTAGCACCACATCGGCGCGGACTTTATCGACTTCGGTACGCAACTGCTGAATCACGGGGCCGTTCTTGCGGCGCTGCCAGTCGTCGACGAACGCCTTCACTTCGGCCACGACAATCGCCTCGGCGGGCGCGATATGTTTGCGACGCTGCGCCAACGTTTGTTCCCGCACGCGCGTCAGGTCGTCGATGTTGAACACGCAAACACGGTCGCCGTCGTGGATCGCCGGGTCGAAGTCGCGCGGCACCGCAATATCCAGCACGACGAGCGTGCCGCCCGTTCGGCGCGGCTGAATCATCTCGTGGTACCGCTTCCGCGAGACAATCGGTTCGGCGGCCCCGGTGGTGCTGAGCGCGATGTCCGCTTCGGCTAACGCATCGTCGAGTTTCCCCCACGGCACCGCTTTCCCACCGCAGTAACCCGCGAGTTCGATCGCCTTCTGCGGGCTGCGGTTCGTTACCAGAATGCGGCCCGGCTTCAGTTCTTGCAGGTGCTTCAGCGTGAGTTTGCCCATCTTTCCCGCGCCGATTACCAACACAGTTTTGTCTTCAAAATAATCGAACACCTGGCGCACATAATCGACCGCAACGCTCGAAACGGAGACGTGCCCGCTGGAGATGCCGGTCTCGGTGCGGATGCGTTTCGCGGTGCGGAGGGCGTGCGGAAACAGCGCGTTCATCAGCGGGCCGGTGGTGCCCTGCTTGCGTGCGGACTCGAAGGTTTGTTTCACCTGCCCGGCGATCTGACCTTCGCCGACGATGAGCGAATCGAGGCTGGCAGCGACTCGGCACAAGTGCGCCACGGCGGTGGCGTCCGAGTGTCCGTAAAGCAGCGGCCGCACTCGCTCGCCGGGTAGACCGTGCGTTTCGCCGAGGAATTCTGCGGCTAAATCGAGATTGAACGGCGTGCCACCTTGCGCGCGACCGACGTAGAGTTCGACGCGGTTGCACGTGCTGAGAATCACCGTCTCGCAGCCGAAGCGTGCCGAGAGTTCGCCCGCCGCGAACGCTTGGCGCTCGGGGGTGAAGGCGAGCTTCTCGCGGAGTTCGACGTTCGCAGTTTGAAAATTACAGCCGATGGCCCGGAGGTTCACTTCGCGACCTCCGCAAACGGGTGTGCGGTGGCGAGCACGGCGACGAGCAACGCGAACGCAAGGATCGACAGAATCGCCAACCGACGCCCCGCGACATTCGCCGCGTATCGCATGTAAAGCAACAGCGCCGAAACGCTCCAGAGGCCGACGGTGCCGAGGACTTTGATCGACCACCAATTCTCGATGGCGTCGTGTTCGCGCTTCAGCAAAATACCGCCGAGAATCAGCCCCGCCGTAAGCAGCGGAAACGCAATGTTGACGCTGCGGCGATTCATCGCTTCGAGCCGTTCGAGGCTGAGGATTTTGATGCCACCGAGCGGATTGAGCTTGTTTCGCAGGCGTCGCGCTTGCACGAGATACATGACACTGCCGAGGAACGCGATGCTGACACCAACGGCGGCGAAGAGCAAGAGGAAGCCGTGGATTGCGCCCCAAAGCGTGTCGCCGAACAACCACGGCGGCACCTGAATGTCGTTCGCAGAATCGCCGGTAATCAGCAACAGCGACAGCCCGACGAGGCCGATGACGACGGGCAACACGAACACCGCCCACGCCTGCCGCGCATGGTGGATCGTGCCGTAAAAATAGAACACCGCCAGCACCCACGCGAGCAGCAACAGCGACCCGTACGGCGCAGCCGGGCTAGGGTGGTGGAGTGCCAGATACGCAGTATGCGTGAGCAAG
>JAYSKW010000625.1:0-2619 GCA_043726085.1 Limnoglobus sp. | reverse complement strand
GTCCGAGATCGTCGCCATTTGGGCCAAGGGCGCGACGTACCGCGAGATCTCGGCGCAGACCCGCTACAGCATCAGCACGATCTCGAACGACATCCGCCTCGTCGGCCGCAACTATCAGTCGCTCGCGGAGTCGAGCTACAACGAGCGGATCGCCCGTGAACTAATGCGACTGGCGCGGCTCGAAAGCGAGGCGTGGGACGCGTGGGATCGCTCGAAAGGCGAGGCGACGAAGACGACGACTGGCACCCGGAACGGCGTAAACAACGCGCAGATCGAACGCCGCCAGCGGGAGGGCAATCCGGCGTTCCTCAAGATGCTCGAATCGCTCTGGGTGCAGCGGTGCAAGCTACTGCGGTTGCTCTCGGATAACGCGACGACGCTCGATGTCGAGGGCGTGCCGACGAAGATGGTGGCGGGGATCGACATAAGGGAACTCGTATGACCGGTACGGGCGTCCTTCCGACGATTACGCGGGCCGAGGCCGAACGCGGGCGATTCTTCGACAACAGCAGGGAATACTCGCAATCTGTGTTTCGGAGCCGGGCAAATCGGGTACTGTGCGACGGGCCACTATCGACGGGCAAAACTCGGGTGCTTCTCGAGAAGATGCGGGAGTGTTGTCTGAAGTATCCCGGCTGCCGGTGGCTGTTGGCCCGCTCGTTTCGCAAGTGGCTGACGAACTCGGCACTCGTCACGTGGGAAGAGAAGGTCGTCGAAGCGGGCGTTTTGCAACCGGACAAAATCCACCGCTCGAACCGATCCGAGTACCGTTTTAAGAACGGCTCGATCGTCGTCGTCGCGGGCCTCGATGATCCGCAGGGCGTGTTCTCGGCTGAGTACGACGGGGCGATCATCATCGAAGGCATTGAAGTCTCACAAGACACCATCGAGAAGGTCGACGGCCGGTTGCGATTCGGCAAGATGCCCTACCAGCAACTCCTGATGGACTGCAACCCGGCGCACCCGACGCACCACGTCAAGCAGATGGCCGACGCGGGTTGGTTTCATCGCCTCCCGATGCGGCATCGCGACAACCCCTCACTATTCCTTGCCGACGGCACGATGACGCGACGCGGTGCAGAATACATGGCGCGTCTCGACGGCTTGCAGGGCGTTCGTCGCCGACGCCTAAGGGACGGCGAATGGTGCCAGTCGGATGGCGTCGTCTGGGAAGGCTTCGACACAGCGGTTCACGTCATCGCGTCGTTCCCGATTCCCTCGCACTGGCCGCGATACTGGGTCATCGACTTCGGGCACACAAACCCGTCCGTGCTGCAATGGTGGGCGGAAGACGACGATGGACGGCTCTACCTCTACCGCGAGATCTACATGACGAAAACGCGAGTGAGTGTGCTGGCCGAACTCGCACTGAAGCAGGTTGGTGCGTGGAACGAGACGACGGGACGAATCGCGTGGGAAAGTGCCACCGAGCCACGCCCCACGATCGTCATCGCTGACCACGACGCGGGGGATCGCGCCACATTCGAGCACGTCACGCAACTCGCGACGCAACCGGCTGAGAAGGCGGTGAATGCGGGCATTCAGGATGCCGCGGATCGGTTCGCGATGGCCGAAGATGGCCGCCCCCGAATGTTCGTGTTCGCGGACGCACTCTGCCACGAACCCGACGCGAACTTGACCGAACAGCACAAGCCATTCCGCACGTCCGACGAACTCCCGGCGTACGTCTGGGATCCGGCCGCGAAGAAAGGGGAGCGTCCGCTGAAGGTCGACGACCGCGGGTGCGACGCCCTTCGCTACATCGCTCGGCATCTCGCCAATGGGCAGACCGGCCCGGTCGAATACGGCGCGGACTACGCTTCCCTTCAACCGGAAAACCGTTGGTAGTCCGCAGGCAATCGCACGGCGAATGGGGTCGCATGCCGTCGAGCGAACCCGTGGCACCTGCGATCGTCGCCCGTATCGCGGCTTCGAGCGGATCGGGCAACGGGTGAACCCGAAGAACGCGAAACGGGGATGTGGGGATGTTTTCACCCCGTTGCCCTCACGTCGATGTCTACGGTAATGGTCTTTTAGTACTCAGTTTTGCAATACCGTAGACGTAGACAGTGTAGACGGGTCAAAAATACACCTCATCCGTCCGATGCCCGAACTATGGCGAGGATCCCCGCTTTGATCGGTTGAGAGAGTGTTGCCCACGCCGCCCGCATTGCACGCCCTCATCTATTAGGCAAAGCGACCCGAACTGCCCAGACCAAACATCTTGCCCCGCCTACTATTGGAACAATCATCGAGGCCGGAATAACTATTACGGCACCGCGATTGCATGAATTTATCATCGTCGGGCATACCGCCCCAAACGAAAAGGATTTCCTTATGCGACTCTACCTGCTGGTCGGTTTCACACTCGCTCTGTTTGTCGCCCCCGCTTCCGCTTTACCGCCGAGCAACGAGAAAACTTTAGAGCACTCTGCGGAGGTGCTCGACGAGTTGACCAAGATTCCACTGAAGGGCATTCCGGCTGCACTAATGGCCGACGCCCAAGGCGTGGCGATTATTCCGCGCGTCATCAAGGCGGGGTTCGTCATCGGCGGGCGGGGCGGCCACGGCATCGTAATGGCTAAGGACAAGGACGGGAACTGGGGTGACCCGGTGTTC
>JAYSKW010000624.1:0-4610 GCA_043726085.1 Limnoglobus sp. | reverse complement strand
GACTTCACGCATAATCGATAATGGGTGAAGTCCACGCGCTCCGCTACGCAAAGCCTTCGCGTCGCGGCTAATTGTAAATCGGAGATACCGTGACCATCGGTTATCACATCGTCTTTGGCGCGTACGGGTTCTGGTTGCCCAACGACCCGCGCGGGTCGTGGTCCGAATTCGTCGGGTCGTGGGAACTTTACAAGTACGGACCTGCCACCAAAACCGACGACACGCGCTCCGTTGCCCATCGCAGTCACGACCGCACGATTCGACTCGCGGCTAAAAACGCCATCAAACATTTGCCAGTCCACTTCACCGACGAACAAACCGCCTCCGTGGCCACTGGCTTCGCAAAATATGTCGTTGCCTCCGAGCTCGTCGTCTGGGCCTGCGCCATTATGCCCGATCACGTCCATCTGGTCGTCGCGTTCCACAAACTCAAAATCGAATCGCTCATCATCCAACTCAAAGGGCAAGCCACTCGCGCATTGATCGATGCCGGGGTTCACCCGTTCGGACACATCGACAAACCGACGCCCAAGTGTTTCGCCCGCGGCGAATGGAAAGTCTACCTGTACCCCGAAGACATCCCGCGCGCCGTCGCCTACGTCGAAAACAACCCCATCAAGGAAGGCAAACCGAAACAACATTGGCCCTTCGTCGTGCCGTATCAGAATCACAATTAGCCGCGACGCGCCTCTGAATTAGCCGCGACGCGGAGTCCTCGTAGCGGAGCGCGTGGACTTCACGCATAATCGATAATGGGTGCAGTCCACGCGCTCCGCTTCGCAAAGCCTTCGCGTCGCGGCTAATTGTAAATCGCGGCGGCTTCGGTCGGCGTGAGGCCGATGGGGTTGGCGGCTCTTGCGGCACGGAGCGCGGCGCGGGCGGCGGTCGGTTGACCGAGGCGACGGTAGACTTCGTGCAAATACACGTGAACGCGGGCGGCGCTCGGTTGCTCGTCGCGGGCGGCTCGGAGTGCGGCGGCGGCTTTTACCAATGTCTCGGTCGCCATCGCCGCATCGGTTCGCTCGGGGTTCGCTTCCCATTGTTGCACCAAACAGACCAACCCGATGCCCCGGTGCAGGTTCTCCGCATATCGGTCACTTTGCTCGTCGGCCATCTGCATCAGCCGCGTGTGTGCGTGCAACAAGTGCGACTTCGGCTTACCCGTCATCGGTTGCGCATCCGCGACAAATTGCTCGTATTGCTGCCGCGATTCGTCGAATTGCTTCGTGCGAAATTGCAACTCTGCCAGGTGTGCGCGCGTCATCACTTCGCTGGGGTGCGCCCGAACGTGTGCGGCCATATGCACGATTGCGCCGGGGGTATCGTCGCGGTCGAGGTGGTCGGCGGCGAGCGCCAGGCGATCCGTATCTTCGCGAATGCGATCGAGCGGCGGGAACGGCGCGACGCACCCCGTGGCAGCGAAACAACCGGTGATCAGCCAGCGCGGCAGCATCGCGTCGTCTCGCGGAGGGTTGGGTTCCGCAAGTGGTATCGTCGGCACAACCGGCCCGCGTTCAGGCGGAACGCGAAAGAAGGGCAAGCACGAAGTGAAGCTGGGCAAGGTTCGCCGGTTGTCCGGTTAATTACAATTAGCCGCGGCATGAATTAGCCGCGACGCGGAGTCCTCGTAGCGGAGCGCGTGGACCGCACCCATCACCGATAATGCGTGAAGTCCACGCGCTCCGCTTCGCAAAGCCTTCGCGTCGCGGCTAATTCACGATGGCGACGCTGCCGGTGCTGCCGTCGACGCGTAGTTTTGTGCCGGTCGTGAGTTGCCGTGTGATGCCGGGCAACCCGGCGACGGCGGGTAGGCCGAACTCTCTCGCGACGATTGCGCCGTGCGACAACACGCCGCCCGTTTCCATTACCAGGCCCCGCGCACGTGCAAACAATGGCACCCACATCGGGTCGGTCGACGGGCAGACGAGGATGAAGCCATCGGGCACATCGAGTGAGGCGTGCGGTTCGCTGAGCACCAGCGCCGGACCCTCGGCGACACCTGCGGATAATGCCACGCCCTGGAAGATCGTTGCGCCTTCGGGTGGTGGCAACGCGCGGCCAATCGCGGCCAGATCGTCGCTGAATAACACCGGTGGCAGTTCGAGCGCGAGTTCCGTTTGCCGACGCTTTTTGCGTTGCGCGATGCGTGTGGACAGATCCTTTCCCTGAAGCAATTCTGGCAAATCTTCGGGCGTCAGTAAGTAGATGCCGCCGCGTAACTGGAACCGCGAATCGAGTTCGACGAGCGCGCGACGGATGACGGCGTAGCCGCGCAGCTTCTGGTGTTTTGCCGTTTCGCGTAAGCCGAGGTACGTGCGGAGGTGTGCCACTTGTTGCGTGAATTTGTCGCGGAACGGCCCCGCGATTTTCGCTTCGTCGAGGATTCGCGACACCGCGTTGTCAGCGTGCGAAGTCGCCTGCATCGGTTGCGTGGCTTTGAGGCGCGCCACTGCGGCGGGGTCTTCGTACCAGCGCGGTTGCGCGAGTTCCATCTCGTTCGCGCAGCGATGGCCGAAGTCGCTCAGGAACGCATCGTGTGTTAGGTGTCCCGCTGCGAATCGGCGGATGCCGTCGGCGTAATCGGTGCCGTCATCGGGCTTCGCGCCGAGTGCGAGTTCGCCGATAGCGGCCTTGGCGCGGGCCTCGCCGAGCTTCGGTACGAGCATTTCCAGCGTGCCGTTCCACATCATGTCCGCAAACACCGTCGGCTTCAGACTGTCCCGCGCAAACTCGACGAGCGTTTTGTTCACCCACTTTTCGAGGATGGCAACGAGTGCCGGCGGGTCGAGTGTCGCCCAGTTTTGGGCGAGTGCTGCCTGCGCTTCGGCGACGAACGGCGGCGCAATCGTCGTGCGAAATTCTGCCGCGAATGTCTCCGCACGGCGTCGCGCGATCGACGACATTCGCGACAATCGCCAGACGATCCCCGGTAGGCGGAACCACGCTTTCCAGCCGTCGCGCAGCGGGTTCAGCGTCGGCTTCGGGTCGAGCGCGAGCTTCGGATTCGCGCGAAATGCGGCGAGCGGATACTCGAATGGCGGGCGGGCGAATTGCAGTCGCGGCATCCGCGATAGGTTCGCCATCGCTCTGCCCGCGATGAGATCGAACGCGCCTTCGGAGCCGAGCGAGGCGTCCGGTTGCGCGCCGAGATCGCGGTTCATCGCGCCGAATCCGCCGTCGGCGGCGAGCAATCGTCGTACGATGCCCCACGTCATCGGCGTCGGTTCGGGTAACACCTCGCTGAGGTTGTAACGCACCCACACCGTGCCGCGCGAATCGGCCTTCGCCTGCAATTCGGCCACAATTTCGAGGCGAATCGCCTCGCGCTCGCTACCGGCAGTGATCGGACGGGCTTGCAAAAGCGAGAACGTACCCGCGACGTACGCCCATTCGATGTCGCGTGCATTACCGTAAAACTGTTCCACTTTTTTACCGAGCGCGACGAGTTGCGACAGTGCGGCGTCACTCAGGCAGAATTGCTGCTGACGGCCCGGTGTCACTGGAAATTCGCGTTGATTGCGGATTTCCACTTCCTTCGTGCCGAGGTGCTTCGCGATGACCGTGCCATCGGTTCGCGACAACGTGAAGCGGTCGGGTGCGACTCGCCCGGACACGACGACTTCGCCCAGCCCCCACGATGCCTCCGCGAGCATCCGTTCGGCGGCCGCATCCGATGGATCGCGCGTGAACAACACGCCCGCCACCTCGGCAGGCACGAGCGTTTGCACGACGACGGCCATCGCCAAACCATCGACGCTGATGCCTTGTTTCTGGCGGTACGCCACGGCGCGTTCGGTGTGCAACGACTTCCAGCATTGGTCGATGGCATCGAGGACGGCCTCTGCGCCAGTCACGTCGAGAATCGTTTCCTGCTGCCCCGCGAAACTCGTTTCCGCGCCATCTTCGGCAGTGGCCGATGAGCGCACGGCCACCGCACCGTTACCGAGTACGCGATAGGCTTCCCGCACCGCATTCGCCAAATTCGCATCGCTGCGAATGCCACCATGATTCGAGCGGGTATAGGCATCGGTGCCGACGACGAACCCCGGCGGCACGGGCAGCCCCGCCTGCGACATTCGCGCCAGGCTCTCGCCTTTCCCGCCGACCCGCAGCGCATCGGCGGCAACGATCGCATCGAAGAACAGAACGTCGGACATCGCATCGGCTCCAATCGGAATTTCAGATCTCCCGCGTGAAGTATACATACGGGCGATCACCCATACGAATGCCATCGGTCAACCGTGCGAAACGCGATCTGACGTAAGTCGGAATTCGCGACGTGCGCAAAGTGACCCAAAAGTGTCTCCAAATGACGCAAAAGTGTCGTGGTCGGTCGATTTTGTGTCGTGCTCGGTCGATTTTATGTCGCACTCGGTCGATTTTCGGACGGTACTTTCGCCGAGTGCCGAATGGTTACTCCTCGACGCAACCCACAAGATGGCTTTAGGATACGGCAGAAATGCCACATTCCGATAAGCGAGTTGCGATCAAAAAGCGGCAGTTTGAGACGCGAAAAGTGACAAAAACACGTTTTTGGAACCTCCGCAATTGTGACTTACGTCGATTCTGAACTGCAAAAACACCCGATGCTCAGCGGGGGGGCCGCTGAG
>JAYSKW010000623.1:0-4668 GCA_043726085.1 Limnoglobus sp. | reverse complement strand
CGCCGGCAGTACCCGGAGATGAGGATCGCCCTCGCTACCTGTCGTGCGAGAATTGCGAAAAAGAAGGATACGGGTTCGTGACGGTCATCAAAGACGGCCCTGATGGACCGAAGCACGCCGTGGAATTTCGGTTGGGAACCTATCACTTCGACAATTACTGTACGCACTTCGACTGGCGTTTTTTAGGTCTTTTAAACAGTAGTCTTTGTATCTACACGAAGATTAAGATTGCTGAAGAATTCGCAACTTACTTCAAGCGAAGTCAATTGACCGTCAAACATGAGGTGCGGGAGGAACAGCCCTGTCTCGTGGCCAGACACCTATACAGTGATAAGGGAAACGGACAGTCGGTATGGCTGAGCGAGCGAGAAGAATTTAACCCCGTTTTTTTCGAAGAGAAAATGTTTGTCAACAACGTGCCGGAGTTCCGCACGACCAAGATCCGTTGGCAGAAGCTGGATAGTGGACAACTGTATCCTCAGTCGATCCAGCACAACACGATAGTTGGAATCGGACTCGAAAACGTCCGTCATCCCAATCAATACAACGTAACCTTTCTTCATGCCGACTTCGGTAGCCCGATCGACCCGGCGGTGTTCACGTTCGCGGGATTTGGCCTCCACGAGAATCAACCCGTTTACTTGCCCGATGTGAAGGCGGAAGATTCCCCGCGTTGGCGGAACGGCAAGCTCGACTACGACCACACGCTCAACAAGGAGATGGCGAGACTCGCCAAGGACCAGCCGACCGTCGAGAAACCGCGCGCTTCGAGCGCTTACCCCGGCCAGGGGAACACAATGCTGATTGTCAGCGTCGCCACCGGGGTGTTGGCGATCGCCGCCGCCATCGCCGTGGTGATCCGCCGAAGGAGGGCTGCGGTATGATGCGCTTGACCGGCAGGATTCGCCGCACGGGATTTAGTCTCATCGAACTTTTGGTAACGATCAGCATTCTATCGCTGCTGATAGCGCTGCTACTTCCGGCGGTGCAGAAGGTTCGCGCGGCGGCGGATCGCCTGTCGTGCCAGTCGAACCTGCGGCAGATCGGCATTGCGACGCTGAACTACGAATCGACGTTGGGAGTGCTGCCGCCGGCGTTTCGACATCGCGCGTCCGGTACGGGCGAGCCGAACCTGCAATGGCCGTTGTTAATCGCGGCGTACCTGGAACTCGAGCCGAACCGGCGCATGGCGGAGGAAGACTTCCGCAAGCAACGCGATGCGTTCCTGCCGACGCCGCATCGCGGCGTGTCGATCCCGCTCAAGCCGTTCTCGTGTCCGTCGGACCCGCGGACGACTGCGGTCTGGGACATCCAATTCTCGTACTCGCTCGCGGTGCCGAAACCGACGCCGATCGACTTGCAGGTCGCGCTGCGATCGTACGTGGGGAATGCAGGCGCGCGCACCCAACGGCGGGACGGCGTCATCGTTGCGGACGGCAACCTGACGATGTTGAGTATCACCGACGGCACGTCGAACACGCTCGCCTTCGGCGAACGCCCGCCCCCGGCCAATTACCTGTTCTTCGGCATGCTGTATGTCGGCTGGGGAGCCAGTGCCAACGGCGACGGCGAACTCGCCTCGGTGATCGGCGTCCGAGACCCGAACCCGTACGCCCGGTTCGGCCCGGACATCGCTTGCGGCCTCGGCCCGTTCCCGTACCGGCAACCCGACCTGAACGCGACGCCGGATTGCTCGTTGTTCCAATACTGGTCGCTCCACCAGGGCGGCGCGAACTTCGCGTTCGCCGACGGCTCGGTGCGGTTCCTCACGTACGGTGCCGACCCGATCCTCGCCGCACTCGCCACCCGCGCCGGTGGCGAAGTGCCGGAGACGATCGAATAATACGGCGAGGCATTCCCTAAAAGCTACTTCTCTTCGGTTCCTTTCATTTCTCGCAGTTCGGAGTCCGTGTATTCATTTTGAACTTCCCTATTCGCGGCAGAGGCGTGTCGCATTCGCGACATGTTGGCGGATGTAGAACCCCACGCGGCCCGTTGCGTGTGGTTCGTCGTCGGTGCGATCGAGCCTTGAATCCCGAGCGCCCCCGCCTCCGCGAAGGCATCTTGGTTGGCACCGAGATACGAGAACTGCCACTTATACACCTCTTGCTGATGCGAGATCATCTCTTTAATCTTCGAGCGGCTGAACTCCTTGCTCGCGTTCTCCTGGCCATCGGTGATGATGACGACCACGACCAGTGCCGGGCGATCCGCTTCGATTCTCTTCGACAATCGCTCGCCGGTTTCGACGATCACGCGACCCACAGCATCGAGCAGCGCCGTGTTGCCGCGCGGCACGAGTTGGCAGTGCGGCACGGTGCGGATCGGGATGCCGCAGTGGACGAACTCGTATTCGTGATCGAACTGTACGAGCGTAAACAACGCCTTACCCGGTTGTTTCTTTTGCTCGTCGATGAAGTGATTCAACCCGCCCTCCGCATCGGACTGGCACACATTCATCGAACCGCTCCGGTCCATGATCACGGTAATATCGGTTAGATCGCTACGCATGACGAACCTCCTGAATGGAATCGTTCCGGTTGCAGAATTATACGCGAGTACGACTACGGGAAACACTCGCTTGATTCGACTTCGCACTGTGGTATGATCGTTCCTGCCTCAACCACTCTCTCCACTTGCAGGAAGAACCGATGCGTTTCTTTGTTTCGCTGATCGTCGTCTTGTCCGCCAGTCTGGCCTTCGCGCAGACGGCACCCGATGTCGCGCCCCTCAAGGGGAAAACCGAAACCCATAAGCTGTTCGACGGCAAAACGCTCGATGGCTGGGACGGTTTTGAAGACCTGTGGAGCGTCAAGGATGGCGCGATCATCGCCAAGAATTCCGACCCGCTCAAGTTCAGCACGTACTTGCTGACCAAGGAAAAGTACACCGATTTCCGCCTCACGTTCGAGTCGAAACTCGTCGAATCCGAGATGCACTCCGGCGTCGCATTCTGGGGCAAAGTGAAGCCCGACGTGAGCAAAGACGCAGAGAAAGATCGCACGAAGCACACCTACGCGGGGCACCTCGTGATGTTCCCATCGGGCTACGGCATGTACGATCTGTTCGGCCGGAACGGATTACCCGTCGATGGCGGTCCGGCCAAGAAAGTCGGCAAGCAGCACGACTGGAACGACATCGAAATCCTCGCACAAGGCAACCGCGTTCGCGTTGCGATCAACGGCACCGCCGTCGTCGATTGGCGCGACCCGAAGCCCGAAACGATCCACGCCGCCCCGATCGGCCTGCAACTGCACTCGAACAACGTCAAGCAAGAGATTCAGTTCAAGGGGCTGACGATCGAAACCTTCCCAAAGGAAGACAAATTGCTGTCGGTGAAGTAGATTTTCACTCCGGTGCGTAGACCGTTCGGCCGCCATCGACCGCGAGAAACGCACCCGTTATGAAGTCGTTATCGACGAACGACAGAACGGCCAGCGCGATATGCTCTGGCGTTCCTTCGCGCTTCACGAGCGTGGCCTGAATGCTCGCTCGCTTGTCCGCGTCCTGCATTTCTGGCGGCAACATTACCGGCCCTGGCAAGATCGCATTCACCCGCACATTCGGGTTCCGGCTCCCGAGTTCCACCGCCATGTTACGCGTGATCGCGCTCACTGCCCCCTTGCTCGGGAAGTACGCTGCGTAGTTCAGATAAGGCCGCACTTCCGCCCAGTCGCCGATGTTCACGATCACCCCGCCTTCGGGTTGTGCCACCATCATCAGCCCGACCTGCTGACAGCACAGGAACGTGCCGAGTGCGTTGGTATCGAAGTGCATCCGCACATCGGCGGCGGTGACCGATTCGAGCGGTTTGCTCTCCCAGACGGCGGCCGAATTCACGAGTACATCGACGCGACCAAACCGTGCAATCGCGCCGAGCACCATCGCGCCGACTTCGTCTTCGTTCGCTAAATCCGCCTGAAACGCTGCGACTTCGACGTTGTGCAACTTCAACGCGGCCACGGTCTCATCCGCCTCGGCTTTCGACGTGCGATAGTGAATCGCAATCGCATACCCTCGCTTGGCGAGTGCCTCCGCCACGACCGCGCCGACCCGCTTCTTGCCACTGCCCGTAACGAGCGCCACACGCTTTTGTGACATGCCAGAATCCTTATTTGAAATGCGAGTACGCGCTACACGGATCGCAAACAGCGCAACTTCAAAACGCGCCAACGGGTTTGATCCCATCGCCCAGGGTGAGATGTTTTGTCGTACCCTTTGCGGACTTCTCTCGCGTCGGTCTATCGTCGGCTTTTCGCGTGGTGGAACGGCAGCCAGGCTCCGTTTTGTTTGCTGCTGGCGACGCTTTGCGTGATGAACAACATGCCTTCGACGCCATCGTAGACGTTCGGGTACACGGTGTTGACCATCTCGATCGACTCGCCGGCGGCCTTCTTCGCCATTGCATCGTAGGCGGCGCAATAGACGTTGGCGAATGCCTCGAAGAAGCCTTCCGGGTGGCCGCCGGGCAACCGAACACTCGACGCGTGATGTGCCCCGATGTACGGCCCGCCATTCCGCGTGTAGGTCTTGTGCGGCTGGCCGTTCTGGCGGAATGTCAGCGTGTTCGGGTCTTCCTGACGCCACTGGATCGAGCCTTTTGTGCCGTCGATTTCAATCGACACATCGTTCTCGCGGCCGTGGCTGATCTGGCTGGCGGTCACCGTA